>NZ_JBFHKV010000902.1:0-3621 GCF_041595215.1 Stieleria sp.
AGGCTAAAATCAGAGTCAACCAGTCGGCGGATGCAATATCCGGGCTAAAGCCTGCACACCAGCAATCGTTGGTGTCCAGCCTTTAGGCGCATCCCCACGCGCTGCGAAGCAGCAAGACGCGACGGCTAAAGCCTGCACACCAACTCTCAATCCTTCCCTTCCCACTCCGACTGGTAACGGCGGATCATCTCCGCCTCGCGGTCGGTTCCGATGGCTGAGAAAACGTCCCAGGCGGGTTTCTCGGCGCCCAACGGATGTGCTGGACCGGGCAGACCACGCAGCCCCAATCGCAGCCCTCCTTCGTCGGGATGGTCACTGGGTCGGTGGTAATCAAAAGCGATGATGGAGGGGCATTGGCGGAGTTTCATCCAAGTCAGCAGCAGCGCGGCGGCCTGGGTGCGGAGCTGTTTTGGATCATCCTCGTCGGCGTGAAATCCCTGCTCGCTGCAGATCACCGGGCGGACGCTTCCGTCGACCGTTCGGCTCGTTGGCAGGTGCATGAAACGGTCGAGAACCTGCAAGTTCTTGATCGTGATCAAGCGGGTCTCAAGATCGTCGGACACCTGCGTGTCGTTCCAGAAATCGGCCTTCCACAGACTTTGCGGGTAAGGATGGTACGCAACGCCCCAAGGAAAGTCGCCTTCGAGTCGGCTGTCGTGGATCAATCGCTCCAGCATCGCTTTGGGCGCATACGTTTTCCAGTGCTGGTTGTCGATCGTGTTCCAGCGGTGGGTCAAGGAAATGAACGCGCGGGCATGGGGATTGAATGGGCGGGTCGCCGCATCGACCAACCGCATCGACCGGACGTAGTGATCCAAAAAGATCTCCAGCGGTTGCTCGCCCATGTTGGTCCATTGCCATCCATAGTCGACTTCGTTGTGCACGATCCAGTGATCGACCCGGCCGTGTTCGGGATGCAGCCCGCTGTAACGTTGACCGAGCAGATGCAACGCGGCAACGTAGCGCGCGACGGCTTGCCGATCGGTCAAGTTCGGCATCGCGTAGGTGCCGGCGTCCGTGGATTCGGGATGGGCGATCGGGGACCGTCCACGTGAAGAGGTCGGGATCAGCAAGATGCCCGCAACGACGGCGCCGGCGTCGGTCGCGGTTCGAATGTCACGGTCTTGTTGCCGCAGTCGCGGTTGGTTGCTCCACCAGGTCCTCCCGTTGATGTCGAACGGTTCCCAACCCGGACGCGCCGTTTCGCTGACCAATCCGCTGACGACGATGTTGACCGAGGCATGTTGGATCCCGAGCGCGCGAAGTTGATCCGGCGAGAAACGCGAGGTGATACACGTCAAACCCTTGGCGGCTGAAAGTGTCTTGGCTGGCGGGACGCCGGCGTCTGGATTCAGGTCCCGATATCGGGCTGCAGAAATCGGCGTCGGTGTAGACGTGGTCGCATTGTCGGTTTGCTGAAACAACTGAAACCGAACTCCCGCGTCCAACCAGGACGAGCCAACCGGTGAATCAATCCGCGCCGTCCATCGCCGGCCCTCCTGATCGACGGTGACCGGCCAGCGCTGCGACAACTCTGCGGTCGTCGGCGGATCGGCGGAAACAGAATCGGGATGCCGCGTGATCATGAACGCCGAGCGAACCGCCGTGGATGGCGAAAGTGTTCCCACCACCTGAATCCGCTCGCCGTCAAAGTCGATCGAATCAATCTTCGCCGGCCAGCGACGGGACCGATAATCGTTGATCCGTTCGGCCAATGCCGTCTTTTGTACCTTTCGTTCGGCGGCTTCATCGCGTTGCCGGAGCTCCGCGTTGTTCATGGGTCGAACGACGACGCCGCGCACTTGCAACTGAACCCCCGATCGACTGCCCCAATCGATGCGGACCGGAACTTGGGCATCGCTGCCGATCACATCGGGCGTCAGTTCGTTGAGCGAGAACGAGTACTTCGTCCAGCCCTCGGCGCTGGGCATTGACGGCAGCGCGGTGGCGGTGGGGCGATGAATCCCGCGCCCGCTTCGCCACTGGATTCCCCGAATCCCGTCGGGGCAGAAGTATTCCAGTTCAAGGATCCAGTCTCGCTCGGTCGCCGGCAACCGGGGCAATTCGAAACGAAAGTAGGGATCATTTCCCAAGGCCAAAAACGAAACCACGCCGTCACGCTGGGACACGCGGAGCTGGTTGGCTTGGTCGCCGACGCCGGACCAATCCAACGGATACTCGTCCGCAATCGTTGACGCCCCCGTCTCGATTCGGCCACCTTCGTTGGCCAGGCAATGACACAAAAACAAGGGGCTGATGACCAGCCAATACATCAAGACGAAATGGCGAAACATGGAAATCAATGGCAGGAGGGAGCGAACGGTGGGATGAAACCAAGGTGCAGCATCACTGGACTGCAGCGGAACGGGGCTCGGCGTAGAACGGCAGCGCGAGCCGCAAGGTGATCTGATCCGTTACTTGGAGTGAAAACATGCGAGCGCTCTGACAACATTTGATGCTTGGATAGCACTCCAGCAATTTTACCGCGCCATCCATCGAAAATAATACCCACGGATAGCAGCGCGAACCCACGGATGACAGGGTGCAATAAATCCGTGGGTTCGCGCTGCCATCTGTGGGCCCAATCATCGTTTCATCGGTCCGCAAGTGACAGGCTGACGGAGCACTATTGCGGCGCCGGCGGCACAACGAACGGGAACGCGATCGGGATCACGATCACCGAGACGGCAAACACGATCAGCGACAACGGCAACCCGAATCGCAAGTAATCACTTGCGCGATAACCGCCGACGGTGTAGACCATCAAATTGGTTTGATAACCGAACGGGGTCAGAAAACTTGCCGAGGCCGCGATCATCACGGTGATCACAAACGGCACTTCGCTGACCCCCAGCGTCCCGGCGGCTCCGATGGCGATCGTCAACATGATCAGCCCCGCAGCCGTGTTGGTGATCAATTCGGTGCACAGCATCGTGACCAGATACACCAACGCCAGGCTTAACCAGGGGTCGCCGCCGGCCAGGTTGATCATCTCGACCGCGATCGCCTGGGCGGCACCGCTGGTCTCCAGTGACGTGCCGATCCCGAGGGTCGCTCCGATCACAATCAGAATGCTCCAGTCGACCGAGCGTCTCGCTTCGCTTGCGGTGCAGCATCGGAACAGGATCATCGCCAGCGCCGCGGCCATCGCGGCGGTCAAGATCGATGCGATCTTCAGCGCCGCGATCAACACCATCGCAACCATAATGACGATCGCATACCACGCCCGATCGTGGCGGCGAATGACATCCGAGCCGACTCGGCTGACCAGATAAAAATCGCGGAGTTCTTTGGCCCGGTGCAGAAACGACGGCGAGGCTTCGAGCAACAGCACGTCACCGGTTTCCAATTCGACGTCGCCGATTTTGCCCGTCAGCCGACGATCGCCGCGTGCGACGGCGACCACCGCTGCGTTGTAATTGCTGCGGAAACGTCCTTCGCGAATCGTTTTGCCCAACAGCGAGCAGCGGGGGCTGACGACCGCTTCGATCAACGTCCGACGCCAAGCGGGGACTTCCAATTTGCGACCTTGGTCGTCCGGGGTCAGCAGACCGCGGGTCTTTCTCAAGTCGACCACCGACTCCAACGCGCCGACCAAAATCAACGCGTCGTCGGCTTGCA
>NZ_JBFHKV010000903.1:0-3618 GCF_041595215.1 Stieleria sp.
GAGGCGGCGAACTGGAAGTCGCGGTCGGTGCGGTTGAATGCCTTGCCGCTGTCTTTGACCGCAAATTCGATCAGCTCGCTTTGCTCTTCGGTCGGCGGTTTGTAGCGAAGCTTCAGCGTCAAGATCTCGCCGCTGGCGGCTTGTTCGCTGTAACGAATCGGACGTTGGTATCTCAATTCCTCAAGCGGCGCGGAGGACGGCGGCGGATCCTCGGGCTTGAGCTTGCTCTTGGGAACGATCTCATACAACGCCGTGACCGCGTGTCCGGCTCCGATTTCACCGCCGTCTTTGTCGTCCGCGTCGAAATCCTTCGCATTCAAGATGCGGTTTTCGTAACCGATCAATCGATACGATTCGACTTCCATCGGGTTGAACTCGACTTGGATTTTGACGTCTTTGGCGACGGTCATCAGGCTGCCCTGCATTTGTTCGACCAAGACCTTGCGGGCTTCGTCTTGGCTATCGATGAACGCATAGTTGCCGTTGCCCTTGTTGCTGATCTGTTCCATCATCGCGTCGTTGTGGTTGTCGTTGCCGAACCCCAGCACGGTCAAGAAGATGTTGCTTTTCGCGTTGTTTTCGACCAAACGGATCAGTTCGTCGGTGTCGGTGACGCCGACGTTGAAATCACCATCGCTGCACAGGATGACGCGATTGGTTCCACCGTCAACGAAGTGGTCGCGGGCGATGCTGTAGGCCAGTTCAATGCCGTGGCCGCCGTTGGTCGATCCGCCGGCACGCAGGCGATCGAGCGAATCGACGATGAGTTTCTTGCGGTCGCCGGTGGTCGCATCGAGCACCAAACCGGCCGCCCCGGCGTAAACCACAATCGCGACCGAATCGTTTTCGCCGAGTTGGTTGACCAACATTTTCATGCCGTTGACCACCAGCGGTAATTTGTTGGGGCGATTCATCGATCCCGACACGTCCAACAAGAACACCAGATTGCTCGGCGGTCGATCGACGTCGGCGACCTTGGCCTTGATGCCGATTCGGGCCAATCGATGTTTCGGGTTCCAAGGACACTCGGCGATCTCCATCGCCGCGGCAAAGGGGCGGTCGTCCTGTGGCGGAGCGTAGTTGTAGTCGAAGTAATTGACCAATTCTTCGATCCGCACCGCGTCCGGGTTGGGCCATTGGTTGTACTGGGTCAGATTCATCCGCACCTTGGCATAGGCGGCGGTGTCCACGTCGATCGCAAATGTCGAAAGCGGCGCGATGCCGACCGGCAGGAAAGGATTCTCGATGATCGGCGCGAATTGATTGCCACCGCCGGCTTCCATGTGTTCCATCATCGACGGAATCCCGGTGATCTCATCGATCAGACGTGGTCGCGGTTGCGCAATGCCGATGCCGGCGCCACCCATGCCGCCACCCATCATCATCATCATTTCGTCGTCCGCCATGCCGTCCATTCCCATCGCCATGTCATCGACAGCGCCGATCCGAAACTGCGGTCCTTGCGGCGGGCGACGCGGGCGACCCGAACGCGGCGGCACCGGTTGGGCCAGCAGCGGATTCATCGGGATCGCCGTGGCGGGACCGTCGGGTGGGCCTGGCGAGCCGTCGTCGTTCGCTTGTTCCGATTGGGCGAGCATCGGGCTTTCGTTTGGCGCCCCGGTCGGATCGGGCGTTTCGTTCTCTCGTCCCGCCGCTGTTTCGGGTTGCGAATCGCTGGCAAGCCCCGACTGTCCCGCCGCGGTGTCCATTTCGGTCGCACCGATGTCTGGTGCTTCGGTGTCGGAGCCTGCCAGGGTCGGGCCGGGCGACTCGGTTGCCTCGACGTCGGTTGTCGCAGAGGCGTCCTGATTCGGTTGGGCAGGCAAAGCGTCGCTGTCGGCAAGCATGGCTCGGACGGATGCCAGTTCCATTTCCACCGAGCGCTTTTCTGCGACCAGCCGATGCCGCTCGGATTCCATTTGGCTGATCTGATCACGCAGTTGCCGGGTGTCGGTGTTCGCCGTGATGACGCGATTGAGCGCCGGCAGGGTCAGCCCGGAAATCAGCAGCAGGGTGGCGGCGATGGCCAGCCCCAGCACCCACGTACGCGTCGCCGCATCCGGCGCGGTCGCCACCACCGGCGGCGGCTGGGGCAGGGGATCACGGATGGCATTTTCGATGCGTTGCCGGTCGGCCAGATTGACGCCCGTGCTGTCCGCGGCGAGTTCGGCTTTGACGGCCCCGACGGCGTCACGAACCGATGCGACGATCGCGCGGACTTCCGGCGAGGCGTCCATCAACTTCATGAACTCGGTCGCTTCCTCGCGTTCCAGTTCACCGAACACGAACGCGGTCGCGCGTTCTTCGATCCCTTCTTGTTGGTCGGTTGGTTCGGATGTCATGGTTCTGATTCTCGGGAAGGTGTGCACGCGGCGCCTACGCGTGACGTTGCGGTTGGGTGATTCAAAGGTGCTTGGTCATTCAGTGGTGCTTGGTCATTCAGCGGTCGCTAATCGGTTGCGTATCATTTTCAAACCCGTGCTCAGCAGGTACCCGACGTTGCCGACGCTCAGCCCGGTCAATTCGCTGATTTCTCGGTAGCTCAAATCTCCATGGATCTTCAGGCGAATGACTTCTTGCTGTCGCGGCGGCAGTGAGGCCAATAGGCCTTGCGCGTTTTCGTAGCGTTCGGTCATCTCGGCGATGGCCACGGGATCAGAGTCTCGGCTGATCTGCCGCGAGGCGTTTGCATCGTCGAGTGTTTTCATCCGGCTCTCCTTCTTCAGGATGTCCAAGGCTCGATTTCGGCAGACTCGAAACAGCCATTGTCGAACGCGATCTTGGACCTGTTGACGAGGCTGTTTGCATAGTCGAACAAACGTGTCTTGAACGACGTCGCTTGCGCGGTCTCGATCGCCCAGCAGGTGTGTCGCATAGCCCATCATTGCGAGTTCATTTTCCCGAAAGACCTGAGTCAGCCATGCTTGGTCGCTCAACCGCTCGGGGGCGGCCTCATCGGACGCTGGATCGCATTGGTGATTCAAGTGGTTCATTGCCCGCGCAAGCAGAAGGATGCTCGTCCATGCATAGTGAAAGACGATCGAACCGCCACGGCCTTAGAAAAAAAGACGAATCGGTGTGACGAAGAGCCTGGAACGATCAATTTTGGTCGGATTTCGACGCTCCGTGTGCCGTGTTGTTACACTTTTCCTTAACCAGCCCCCGTTTCCGCTTCCCGCCACCCTCCCCCCATCTGCCGGGTCAATCGCCATGCATGCTATCGATCGTCGTCGGTTTCTTGCCCAAAATACTGCCGTCGCCGCGGCGGCCGCCACCTCCCTGTCCCTCGTCCCGCGACGTGCCCAAGCCGCCGCAAACGACCGGATGAAGGTCGCATTCATCGGTGTCGGTGGACGGGGCGGAAGTAATTTGAAGGCGATCACGGCGACCGGAAAAGTTGACGTGGTGGCCCTCTGCGACGTCGACTCACGCTTCGTCGAAAACACATCCAAACAATTTCCCGCGGCTCGCAAGTTTCAAGACTTTCGCAAACTCTATGACGCCGTCGGAAAAGAAATCGATGCGGCAGTGGTCAGCACGACCGAACATACCCACGCCTATGCCACCATGCCGGCGTTGCAACTGGGCAAGCACGTCTACTGCGAAAAACCGCTGGCC
>NZ_JBFHKV010000904.1:0-3615 GCF_041595215.1 Stieleria sp.
CGTGGCCAAAAATCGAATCGTCGTACTTTTGCCTGCACCGTTGGGGCCGATGAATCCGAACGTCTCCCCGGCTTCAATATGAAGATCCAACTCCTGCACCGCGGTGAAGTCTCCATAGTCCTTTCCGAATCCTGTCAACGTGATCATCTCACTCGCTCTCCGTCGGCGGCGTCGTGTTGTCGGTCGTGTCTGTTGCTTCCGAATCCGGTTTCGAATCTTCCGATTCCGGTGTCGTGGTCTCGATGCGGTTCACACGGCGAAAGTCACTGACAAGATTTTTGTCGGCGACCGGTTCGGGCAGATCGGCATGTTTCAGGTGAATGATGGCGATGGTCTGCGCGGTTCGCTGGCTCGCCGCGGGGGAGATCTCGAGTCCATCGAGCGCACCATCGATTCGTGCGATCAAGCGGATCGTCCCGTTGGGAATGGACTCGGTCGCCGCCAATCGTCTCATCATGTCGTCGGCTTGCATCGGCAAATCGTTGGCGACCATTGAACGCTCGGTGGTGCGAAACTCAACCGTCTTGGTCTCCCCGCGATTCAAGGTCCCGACCACGGCGATTTCCGTGTCGCCTTGATCATTCTTTCGCACCACGAGCGTGTCTAAAAATTCGATGTCGGCTTCGCTGGTCAAGGTGCTGTCGCCGTCGAATTCGATTGCGCCGCCCAGGTCCACCATCTCTTCGCTGTGGACGTAACGCATTCGGTTACTGTTGACGGCAAAATCAGCCAGCGATGGGCCTTCTTCGAACGAGGTGCGGATGAGCGGTTGGATGTCGGTGTTCGGATCCGGCTCGTTGTCCAGCGGGACTGCGATGCCGTCGACCGTGCGAAATTGCAACTCGTAGCGGCTGGAGAGTGAATTGTAGATGCCGATCATGCGGGTCAAATGCGCGCGGGGGTATCCGGCGTGTCCTTCCAGGATCGCAAGTTCCGTCGTGCTGCGGGCAAAGCCGATATCCAGCTGTGCTTGCCGGGCGGCAAACGCCGCACCAATCACGGCGATCAATGGGACCGCAAACCAAGCGTACTCCAACCGGTTCATCAAGCGAAACACGAGATAGTTGATCGGCACCAACACGATCAAATAGATCGCAAGCGATCGAATCACCAGGGCGGAACCCGGAATCTCGATTCCCGCTTCGCTGGTTAGCTTTTGTTGCAGCATCGTGATCGCGTCGCTGGAATCGTTCCAGGCGGAAATGCCCGTCACTGCGTCCACCCTGGAAAACGCGTCGAAGGGACTGTTCTTCTTTTTCTCCTCGTCGTCGGTGCCGGCGAGCAGACTGTCGCGGGTGGTGATGCGGAATCTGGAGTTCACCGCGGCGTCGCTGCGGAGCGTGGTTCCTTGGAAAAACAATCGCAGTTCGCTGGGGTTGTATCCTTGTTCGGCCAGTTCTTCTTGGCTGACGTCGCCGAAATTGGGTTCGACGTATTCCCGCGGGGGACGATTCAGAATCACGCTATTGACGAAGCTGTCGTACGAGTCCCACGCTTCGATCCAGTTGTCGGTCAAATCGAACCGCGGTTGGATGACGGTGCCGCGACCGATGCGTCGTTTCAAAACGAGTGACGCCGTCTTGTCGATGGCTGATGCGTCGGGATCGAGACGCCCGTCGACGGCGATGTGGCTGATCTGAGAGCGAACCAGTTCGATTTGTTTTTGCAGCGATCGATCCGTCGCCACCGAGTTCTTGGTCAACAACTCCGCCGCCGCGTTACCATCCAGTTCGATGTTGCTGGTCGGGACCAGCGGCAACACGTCGGACAGGGAGGTGTTGGCGATGGCGTCGCCGGCCGCCGGCCCGTTGACGATCAAACGACCGCCGAAGCGAATCCAGTCGGCCAGCGCGGTGTGTTGCTGCGGCGTCAACGCGTCTTCGGACAGGTCGTCCCAAAGCACCACGGCGGTGCTGGACCAATCCAACATCGTTTCCGGCAACGGCAGCAAGTCGCTTGCATCCGGCACAACGACGCGATAGTTGCTGTGTCCGGTCGGGTCTTGGATCTCGGACTCAAACGATCGCGTCCAATTGGCCGTTTGCAGACGCGTGAATCGCTCGGGACGCTCGGTCAAAACGACGAAAAAATACTCGCTGCCGCGCATCACGTTGAACGGTTGACCACCGGTATCCAAGATGCCGCCGCTGCGAGGGACGAAACGGCTGGACAGGTTGATGCGTCGAATGTCGATGGAATTGGGAGTCGGGCATCGAAAACGGAAATCAAAGCCGCGCATCTGGCCCTTGGGCAACACGACCGGACGAACCGAATGCAGGCTTTCGATCGTCCCGGTGCGTTCCATGTTGATGTCGCGCAGAATCACCTCCGATCGACTGGACAGTTCTCCGCGTGTGTCAGCCTTGTTGCTGCGGATCGACTGCTCCGCCGTCATCCAGTGCCCCGGTTTGACCGCGCCGATCGACTCGCTTTGGTCCGATGGGAACACGATCGCCGAGCGAGTCGAATAGGCCTCCTGCGGTGCATTCTCTTCTTGGGCGTTGGGGTCGGCCGTCGGGGTCGTCGTGCAGCCTTCACAGCCGACGATCAGCGGGACGGTCAGCAAGGCGAATAGGAAAAACGCGGAACGCGGCATTCGAAAAATCGACGTGGGAAAGTGGCAGGGGAGACGAGTCGGGGGCGGCCCCGTCCGAACCGTGACTAGTGTACGCGATTGGTGCGCCGGAGAGGATTCCCGATGCACAGATTCGCCAACTGGCGATGCAAGTGACTCGCTTCAAATTGAATGCTCCACACGGTCGTAGCTACGTTCGCCAGAGCGTGGAAAACGCCAGAGATCCACCTGCAGGCGAAGGTCGCTGCGTTTGAATGGGGATTCACGATGATTCTTGAAAAAAGTCGCGCCGTCCAGCGAGGGTCATCGTGGGATCAGCCGGTCAGTGCCAGCTTACGCCACCCCATCATTCTGCCCCGTATCATTCTGCCATCCATGCCCTGATTCTCACCGAATTGACGGGGCACGGTGGCTGGGTGGATGGGTCGGAAAATTTTGGAGGTAGGAAGATGATGTCAATCGGTTAGGCGTTCGTTCCTTGTGCTGGAGCCCGCAGGCTCGCGCCAAACGGCTGATATTCGTTTGGCGTCAGCCGGTTCGCGCCAGCGTGCGGGCACCTTCATTGATATTAACTTGGCGGCATTGGGCTTCACGCGCCGGCCATCTCGTGGATCGTGGCGTTGGTCATGTGTTTCCACAGTACCTTGGCGGCATCGAGATCGCCTTGCCTCGCCTGGCCGCGGCCGTAAACGATCCGGTCGTACGCTGCAGTCAATCGGCCCGTCGCGGATTCGACCGGTGCAAACAGTGCCCGCGCATCATGCCGCTGCTTCGTCGCCTGCCTCAATCGTAAACCAAACTCGGAGAACGTTTCGTCACGGTTTCGCTCGAACCCGCGTTCACGGGACCAGGCTTCAAATGCCTGGCAGGTCATCACCACCACACGCCGAGGATCGGTTTCATGACCGATCGGATTTCGGAACGAAGCAAACGGTCGCCGAGGGGCGTCGCGAAGTTTTTCTGGGCCGATCGCGTCCGCCAATCCGGTTGCGTCGCGTTCGCGGCCGAACAACGACTGCCACCACAACGCCAACCGTTCC
>NZ_JBFHKV010000905.1:0-3611 GCF_041595215.1 Stieleria sp.
CACTTTTACATCGTACGCGGTCCCTCGGCAGCGATATGGGTCATCGCCGCCGTCAACGAACTCGTCTCACGGCTACGCGGTCGGCCGCACATCCTCAGTATCGACAAGGCCAGGGAGGCAACGGCGGGATCGTGGGCTTGCAACGCCGATCGGCTACGCCGCGAGACCGGATTTCGACCCGCCAAGACGCTTCAAGAGAGGATCGAGGACACCACACGGTGGTACATCGACAACGGTTGGATCAAGCCACGGTCGGCACCCGACAAGGTGACGCCCAAGGGGCACGTCGATTGACGCGGTCCGCCGTCGCGCAGGTCATGCCGGCACGCTACTCATTGCCATTGCGGAAAAGGGGTAAGAAGATTTTGGAGGTAAGAAAATGATGAGAAGCGCCCGTAAATCGATTTAGCCAAAATCTTCCTACCCCTTCACTCATCCACCTTCACCCGTCTCAGCCGCAACGCATTACTCACGATCACCAAATCCGAACCGACCATGGCGAGTGCCGCAGTGATCGGATGCAACTCTCTGAGCCACATCGGCGCCGACTCAACCCCGGCCAGCACCCCCGCTGCGATCGGAATCAGCGCCACGTTGTAGGCGAACGCCCAGAACAGGTTTTGCTTGATGTTGCGCATCGTCAGCACCGACAATTTGACCGCCCGCGCGACGCCTCTTAATTCCCCGCCCAACAACGTGACGTCCGCCGCTTCGATTGCGACGTCCGTGCCGGTGCCGATCGCGATCCCTACATCCGCCTGCGCCAGCGCCGGGGCATCGTTGATTCCGTCGCCCACCATCGCGGTGAATTCGCCCCGCGACTGCAGCTCGCGAATCCGCTCTGTTTTCTCACCCGGCAACACCTCTGCCATCACGTCGTCGATCCCGACCTGGCGGGCGACCGCGGCGGCGGTATGTTGATTGTCGCCGGTCAGCATGGAAACCACGATGCCTTGGTCATGCAGCCTCGCAATCGCTTCCGCCGACTCCGGTTTGATCGTGTCCGCCACGGCAATCAAACCGACCACTTCGTCTTCGCAAGCGATCCACATCACCGTCTTGGCTTGGCGTTGCAATTCCGCCGCGCGAGTCTGCAAGGCGGGATCGATGGACGAATCCTGTTCGATGAAACGCTGATTGCCGACCCGCACGCGTTGTCCTTGCCAAACAGCCGTCACGCCCTGTCCGGAGCTGGACTGGACGTCGTCGGGCATCGTGGTGTCCACGCCCATCCGATCGGCTTCGGCCAAGATCGCGGTGGCGATCGGATGCTGGCTGCCGCGTTCGACACTGCCGGCCATCGCAATCAATCGTTCGTCACTGAGTCCGCCAACGGCGATCGTGTCGGTGACCACTTGCTCGCCCCGCGTGATCGTTCCTGTTTTGTCGAGCACCACGTGCTTGATCGCACCGACCCGCTGGATCGCTTCGCTGGACTTGAACAGGATGCCGTTCTCCGCCCCGCGTCCCATGCCCACCGTCACCGCCAGCGGTGTCGCCAGCCCCATCGCACAGGGACAGGAAATGATCAACACCGAAATCATTCGTAAGATCGCCCCGACAGTGTCGCCGATGACGAAGAACCAGACGCAAAACGTGACCATCGCGACCGCGATCACGATCGGAACAAAAATCCCGGAAATCTGATCAGCCAGCTTCTGGATCGGCGCCTTGGTCGCCTGAGCCTCGGCCACCTGTTTGACGATTCGCGCCAGCGCCGATTCCGCGCCCAAGTGCCGCGCCTCGATCGTCAACATGCCATCACCGTTGATCGTCGCGCCGATCACACCGCTGCCGATCGGTTTGTGGACCGGCATGCTCTCACCGGTGATCATGCTCTCATCAACCACGCTCTCGCCCGCGATCACAGCGCCGTCGACGGGAATCTGTTCGCCCGGCCGCACGATCACATGATCTCCCACAATCACGTCCTGGATCGGCAAGTCGACTTCCGCGCCGTCGCGGAGGACACGCGCGTTTTTCGCTTGCAGATTCAATAACGACGTGATCGCACCATTGGTCCGCGTCTTGGCACGACTCTCGATCCAGTGGCCGACCATCACCAGAGAAATGATCGTGGCGGACGTTTCGAAATAGACATGTTGCCCCAGTATCTCGCTACCGGCAGACAACAACAGCATCACCGCCACACTGAAGAAGTAGGCGACCGAGGTGCTCATCGTCACCAGCACGTCCATGTTGGCGAATCGGCTGCGCAGCGACCGATAGGCCCCCAAATAGAACTCGCGGCCGACAAAAAACTGGACCGGCGTGGCCAGGGCGAACATCAAGTAGTTCACCCAACCGGCATGCGCCCACGGCCCCCAGAGGCCAAAATCACGGCCCATGCTGAGCACGAACAACGGTAGCGTCAGCGCGACGCCGATCCACATGACCAACGTGTCGTGCTGCTCTTGCCGACGGTCTTCTTCGGCGGTGTCGCGGTCGCCCGTTTCCACCTGAAACCCGGTCTGACGAATCACCTCGGCCAATTCCGACTCGTCGGTCCGCGCCGGATCGTAGCTAACGACGACGTTCCCGCCGGCGAAATTAACCACCGCCGAACTCACGTCCGGTTGCCGCAACAACGACCGCTCGATCGATTGGGCGCACCCGGCGCAGGTCATGCCCGACACATTGAACTCGGCCCGTCGGTTCACCTCGGCAGTTTCCAGACCGGCCACCGACTCAGATTCAATTTCAGTTTCCCCCAGTCTATCCATCACTTTTTCCAAAACATCCGGTTTAGCAATCCCACCCATAGGATCGGCGTAACGCTGTCAACGCTAGGCGTAGTATTCGGGGCGATCAAGCGTCGTCACAGTCTCCGTCGCGCCATTCTAGCACGGTACGGGTCCAGAATCTGATGGGGATCGGCCCCAACGTCGGAGTGGACGGGGGCCACTTGACCGCCCTCCTCGGCACCCCCTGTTACTGAATTACTGAATGGTGCCACCCACCAACTACTGAATGGTGCCACCCACAAAATCAATCCAACCGCGTCGCGGGATCACGCCAACGGCGTGCCACATCAAAGCTTGGGGTCGCGAGAGCGCACCCCAAGACCGCGTCACCACCTCGCGGCCAACCCCAACGGGGTTGAACAACACCATTCGCCCGACTCGCCGCATCGTTTGTTGAGCCCCGATGGGGCTCCAGTCCTCAATCGACCACGACCCGGGGTGCGCGTCGCGACCCCGGGCTGTGTTGTGGCACCACTCCGCGGTGTCACGTGATCGATTGTGAACAATCAATGAATGGTGCCACCCAATCAATGAATGGTGCCACCCACCAAACGTCTACGCTCGCCTGCTAGAACGCACGCTCCGACCGGAAGCACCGGCAGGTGAAATGAACCCACCGATGGCAGCGCGAACCCACGGATGGCGATCGGCAGGACGATCCGTGGGTTCTCGCTGCCATCGGTGGGTTCATTTCACCTGCCGGTGATTCCGGTCGGAGGGTGCGTTCTAGCAAGCGAGCGTAGACGTTTGGTGGGTGGCACCATTCATTGATTATTCATTGATTGGGTGGCACCATTCATTGATTGTTCACAATCGATCACGTGACACCGCGGAGTGGTGCCACAACACAGCCCGGGGTCGCGACGC
>NZ_JBFHKV010000906.1:0-3609 GCF_041595215.1 Stieleria sp.
CGTTGGCGGGCCGGAAATTCAATTGATTCCCGCTCAAGCGGCTGAACACGGCTTGGGAGCGATCGCACGACGCTTCCATTTGCTTCATCAGCGTTTCGAGTTCCTCGGACAGCTCGTGCGGCTGGTGGTTCAACTTCACCAGTCGAGTTTGCCCGGCGCGATCGGTGGACTGGGAAACCGCGAAGGTGTTGTGGTCCACCTCGGTGATTTCGCCGGACGCGTCGATCGAGTCCGCGAACACCTTGGCGGCTTCGTCGGTGACCTGCGATGGCAGCAGCACGTAGCGGGGTTGCATGGTTTTGATCCACGCGGTCACTGCGTCATCGGCATCCGGGACATCTTTGGGCAACGGGATGACCACGACATCAAGTTTCGCGTCCTGCTTGGCGGGCGGTGCGCCGGCGGCGGACGATTCGTTCAGGACGGCGACACGGACACCGTCGGTTCGGACCAACATCCCGGCGGCTTTGTCGTCTTCGCCGGACATCGACGTCACGTGAATGGATCCGGGAATCGCGTTTTGATCAGTCGCCGCTGTCCAAGTTGTGGCGTCGTCATTGGCCCGTCGGGACCAGGCGTGATCGACCCCACCGCCGCTGGTGACGTGCTTTTCAAAGGGACTGTCGGGGGACTGCTGAGGTGGTCGACTGGTTGAAACCACCAGCCGAAGTCCCCAGTGATTTTCGATACTGACGCGACCATCGGGCCACAAACGAATCGCAAGCGGTTCACCGTCCGCCGCGATCACGGAACTCGGCGCGGTGCTCATCAGGATGGCGACGACAAATGCGGCACCGCAAAGCACGGGGGCGATTGGCAATATTCTGGTGGTGGGCATAGATCAATCCGTGTCCGATCCGTTATTTTGATCAAGCGACACACTGACGCCTGTTCCAAGTCGTTCCACTTTAACGTAAATGATCACGATCGAATCGATCCAACTGGGAAAAGTGGTGACCGAGGGTGACCCGAGTTCACGTGACGCGATGTCACGCCGGTGGACGAGTGCCTTTCGAAAGACGTGTGTCGACGGAGCGGTTTCGGTCAACGAATTGGGGCTGATCGGTGACCAGGTTGCCGACAGGAAGAATCACGGCGGACCGGAAAAGGCGATCCTCTGCTATGCCGGCGTTCACTATCGATCTTGGGCGGAGGAACATCCCGAGCTTGACTTTTTGGCCGGCGGATTCGGTGAAAATCTGACACTCGGCGGTGTGACCGAGTCGGACGTGTGCATCGGTGATCGTTTTCGGTCCGGCGAGTGTGTTCTGGAAGTCAGCCAACCGCGTCAGCCGTGTTGGAAGATCGCGCGGCGCTGGCAGACCAAATCGATGACCAAAGAGGTCACACAGACCGGACGCACCGGATGGTATGTGCGGGTCATCACGGGCGGATCGTTGACATCGGGTTCGGAGCTGAAATTGATCAGCCGGCCCAACGCCGATTGGACCATCGCCCGGGCCAACGATGTTCTCTACGGCCGCGAAGTCGATCGGATGGCCGTTCACACTCTGATGCATCTCCCCGAACTGTCGCGGGAATGGCAGGACGCGCTGGCGTAACACTCTCACTCTCAGGAATCTCCAGACCATGTCACGACCTAGCGACGACAGGATCATCGAGTCCATTCGGCTCTATCGCGAAGCCCTCGCGGAGACGCAAGCCCTGTACATCGAAGGGGGCCAACTGGTGCGTGGATCCTACGGTTGGTTAGGCGGTGGCGACGATCCCGATGCGGCGTCGCTCTCAGACCAGATGAATGAGTTGCATCAGGGGTTCCTGATGAAAGTCTTTGCGACTGTCGTGCCCGACGCGAGTGCCAAGAATCTGGAACAACGGCAACTCGGCCGCGTGTTGTTGGAACACATTTGGGGCAAATCGGTGCTGGGCAGCCAACTGCACGAAGCCGTCGACTGGCTGATCAACGCAGCAGAGGACTTCCAGTGGTCCGACTTGGTGCGTCCTTTCGTCGAACTGCCGGAACTCCGCGGCCACTGGGGCGAGTTGGAAACGTTGGCCATGCGGATGGCAACCCTGTTAACGTCGGTCGACGGAACGGTCAGCGCGTCGGACAATCAGCGGATCGAGTTGATGAAACAGCAGTTCGATGTCGCCCGCGGCCGGGCGCCGGAAACATTGGTCAGCGAAACCGATACGTCCAATGCCCGCGACGCCCTTAAGTGGTTGCGTGAAGAGGCCAAGCGACTTCGGGAAGGCGTCGGGCCGACGGCCGCCGAAAAACCGACCCCGGTTGCCGGACCGGGTGGAGGTGCGGGGAGCAGCGTCAGCGTGGCAAAGCCGGTGGACCGCTCCAGCGGCGACCCGCCGATCGACGAGCGGACCCCCGAACAGCGATTGGCCGACGCCAAGGCCAAGTTGGACAGCCTGATCGGGTTGGAGAATATTAAAGATCAGATCACGACGTTGACCAATTTCTTGGCGATGGAACGTCGCCGCAAAGAGCTGGATCTGCCGACCTCGCGTCCCAGTTTGCACATGGCCTTTGTCGGCAACCCGGGAACCGGCAAGACGACGGTTGCCCGGATCATTGCCGAGATCTACGGCGCGCTAGGCATTTTGGAAAAAGGCCACTTGGTGGAGACCGATCGAAGCGGATTGGTCGCCGAATACGCCGGGCAGACCGGCCCCAAAACAAACGCCAAGATCGATGAAGCGCTCGACGGCGTCTTGTTCATCGACGAAGCCTACACGTTGATCGACGAGAGCGGCCAAGACCAGTATGGCCGTGAAGCGATCCAGACCTTGCTCAAACGCATGGAAGATCAGCGTGACCGACTGGTCGTCATCCTGGCCGGTTATCCCGTCGAAATGCGACAGATGATTCGTAGCAATCCGGGGCTGAGCAGCCGTGTCGGAACAACGATGCAGTTCTCGGATTATTCGCCCGAAGCATTGTGCCGGATCTTCGAATTGCTCGCCAAGAAATCGAAGTACACCTTGCCGACCGAATCACGGCGTCGACTGCTGCGTGGATTCACCTACTTGTACGCCAGTCGCGATCGACACTTCGGCAACGGGCGGACTTCGCGCAACAGTTTGGAGCGGAGTGTGCGCCGATTGGCCAATCGCATCGCATCAACTGAAGAGGTGACGCGTGAGTTGCTCACGACGCTTGAGCCGGAGGATATCGAAGTGGCGGGTGTCGATCCGATGCACCTCAAAGCCATGGCGGCCGAACCGGGCAAGGTGCGGGTCGAGTGCAAGGGCATCCCGCAAGTCATCGACGATCAATGCTTGGGGACCGAAGTGAAGTGCGAAGCCTGCGGCGAGATGTTTCTCGCCGACTGGGGCGAGCCTGTGTTAGAACTCCCCGCGGGCGAAGAAGAGGCGTTGTAGTCTTGTTCAATCCCGTTGGGATTGGCGGGCCTGGCGGTGACCGGGTCTTGGGGTGCGCTATCGCGACCCCAAGCTTTGTTGTGGTACGCCGTTGGCGTGGAACCGCAACGCGGTTTGTCGGATGATGGGGTGCACGCGACGCGGCAGTACGTGGCGTGGGTGATAACCCGTTGCCGCGACGCCGTCGGCGTCACACCGCAGCGCAGTGCCACAACACAGCCCGGGGTCGCGTAGCGTACCCCGGGTGTTGGA
>NZ_JBFHKV010000907.1:0-3609 GCF_041595215.1 Stieleria sp.
AGAAAGCTCAACGATCGCTCACCCGTCCTGCCGATCGGTCGACCAGGATCTTGAAGACCGTCATTCATCGCCCCGACGGTCTTAAGTTCGATCGGCGTACCCCGGCGTCTCGGCTAACGAAGCACAACGAATCTCTTTGAGCCTTCGTATCGCGATCGGCGGCAGGGCGAGACTGACGAGGGTTGCGACGGACAGCGACAGCACCGAACTGATCCAGCGGAAGTGCAGCGATTGTTCGGAATCGACCGCCATCGCGGCGGCGTGGACGTACAACAATTGTGGCACCACGGCGACCGCGGCCGCAGCCACGTAGGGTACGAAGCGGGCGCCGGCTGCGCCCATCGAATAACTGATGATGGTGGTCGGGACCGGTGCGAGGCGCACGAGTAAATGGATGCCGAAGCCGGCATCCTGCGCCAGCTGCCCCGCCGCGCGCGGCCAACTGATCGGCGGCTCGATCGACGCGTCTCGGTCCTCCCCGACGTCGCGCTGCGGGTCGAGGGACGATCGATTTGAATAAAAATAACCGCCCGCTCCGATCCAGTACTTTCCGATCGTGTAGTTTAGGGCGGCGGCAGTGACGGCCGTCACCAACATGATCGGACATCCGTCTTGCGTGCCGAACAACGCTCCCGCGGCGAGCGACACCATTGTCTTCGGCATCATCATCGTCATCAACAGCGTTCCGGTGACGATGAACAACAGCGGCGCCCAATTTCCCGTCGATTGCAGCCAGAGAGAGAGGTCGTCGAAACGATAGCCGGAAAGAACGAGCAGCAGACCGAACGCAGCAAACCCCAGGGGTAGAGAAACCCTTCTCATGAGCGAGGCGGTCTTTGGAGAAGGAATCATCGAGAGGACCGTGTCTGTCATTGCAGCATCGACAGGCTGGAAGCCGATCCCACCCTGTTTCCACCAGATATCCACTGATCCATCAAGCAAGCCGCCCGCTCCAGCGAGCATCATAGCAAAATGACAGAGTTCGCGAAAACTTCCGCATCGGCCTCGGAACAGAATCTTCATCCTCGCGTGCCCCCAAGCGACCGTGACTTCAAGTCCTCAGACGCCTTGCAGCCCGCGTCGCGGTGGCCGGCGGCCAACCTGTTTCGCAACCCCTTCGGTGAATTGACGCGCAGCGAACGCGCCGAACTGGCGGTGGTTCCGGTCGCCGAGATTGTCGCGGCGATTGGTGAACCAAGCGTCGACGAACCAGCGATCGGCGACGCCCCCCTCAAATTTCGACCCTGGTCCGCCTACCAGATGATCGGCGAGTGCGGCCGCGGCAAGACGACACGCATGCTGGCGATCGCCAAGGCCTTTCCCTCGTCCAGCTATGTCTACTTGCCCGAAGACCAGCCTTGCCCGACGATTCCCACCGGCGAACCGTTGCTGATCGATGAAGCACAACGGCTCCCCTGGCGGATCCGCCGCAAGGTGTTCGCCAGCGGCGCAACCCTGGTCCTGGCCACCCATCAAGACTTGTCGACCGCCCTGCGACGCGCCGGTTACACGGTGACGACGGAGAAGATCGGTCTGTCGCTGTCGGTCGGACAATTGGCCGAAATCCTCAACCGGCGAATCGTGGCCTCGCGTCGCGATCACCGGCAACCCGTACCACGCATCAGCCACGAAGATGCCGACGCATTGATTCGGCGGTTCGGGACCGATGTGCGGGGCATCGAAAGTTATCTTTACGACATCGTGCAGTCCCAAGTGAATCATCATGGCGAAATGCGATTTATCGATTGAGCTCGACCACCCCGAACGAATTTATTCAGGTGGCGACAAGATCACCGGCACCCTGCACGTCCTGGCCGATGCCGACGTGAAGTGCAAAGGGCTGGAGGTGTCCTCGGGCTGGCGAACGCATGGACGAGGCAACATCGCGCGGGGCGTCGCCGAATCCATCACGCTGTTTGTCGGTGAATGGACCTCCGGCCAGCGCGAGTCGTATCGATTCGAGCTGGAAGTCGCCGATTGGCCGCCCAGTTACCATGGCAACTACATCAACGTCGATCACTACATCGATGCACGGGCCAAAATCCCCTGGGCGTTCGATCCGAAAGCGTCCCAGGAATTCGTGATGCGTCCGGCCACCGGGCCCGACACTGCCGACGCACAGGTGGCGGCGGCGGTCGGTGGATGCATCGGATATGGATTGGTCGCCCTGGTGCTGGGTCTGATGGTCGTCGCGTTCGGCTTCCTGATCGTCACCTTTGTCGTCAATCCGTTTGCGGGTCTGGTCGCCGGAGCCATCATCATTCCACTGGTCGGCTTTTTTGTCGCCAAAAAGCTGTTGCCGAAGTGGCTGCTGGGCAACGTGCACGCCGAACTGCTGACGCCCCAGGTGGCGCCCGGTGACCGCGTTCGCGCCCGACTCGCCTTCCAGCCCAAGCGTCGCTTTACGATCAATTCGATCAGCGCCGAGTTGACCGGAACCGAGGTCTGCGTCAGCGGCAGCGGCAGCAATCGCACGACGCACCGACACACGTTTTTCACCGATCGACACGAACTGGAAGGCCAGTCGACGCTGCAAGCCGGCGACCGCAAGGAGTTCAATCTTGATTTTCCGATCCCCGGCGATGTGCCTTATTCGTTTGATCTGGCTGACAACGACTTGAATTGGACGATCGATTTGCGTGTCGATATTCCACGCTGGCCGGACTGGACGCAGTCGCTGAAATTGCTGGTCCATCCCAATGGCCAACCGATCCAGCGGCCCGAGACGACCGAGCCGCATGCGGCGCTCGGCGCCACCGAGGACGGGACCGACGCCGCATCGCCACAGCAGGATGAGATCACCTTTGCCGAAACCGCCACGCATTTTTGGGAAGCTCGCCACGACGCCGAACAGGTGGATCTGTTGGTCGAAGCGGTGACCGGAATGACGTTCGAAATCGACACCTTCATCGAGCGGCGATTGCTCTACAGCGGCGAAGAGGATCCGCACGTCTACGACGACGGCTATGCTGTTTGGGCCCGCCACAGCGATCCTCCGCTGCCGCTGGTGCTGTATATCCCCCACGAATTGGCGGACGAATTCGAGCAAGCCGGCCGCGACCTGTGGCGCTGTCGCGGCACGATCGTCGGCTGGGACCACCAGCACCGACGCCTGCAAATCAAGGTTTTGGTCCGCTAGGAAAGCAAGCCGGCAAGGAATAAACTCCGGGCACCGGAATAGGCCTCCCGCCGCGTCGATGCGGCCGTCTGCCTATCGTGCCCCCCAACCATCCGTCTCGCAAGCCTTCGACATGTCGTCCCCCCGAGTCCTCGTGTTACGTGCCCCGGGCACCAACTGCGACGAAGAAACTGCGTATGCCTTTCAACGTGCCGGCGCGACCACCGAGCGGGTTCACGTCAATCGGCTGATCGAAAATCCGACGCTCAAGGACCGTTATCAAATCCTTTGCCTGCCCGGCGGGTTTAGCTACGGGGACGACATCGCCGCCGGCCGCATTCTGGCCACGCGAATGCGAAACCACCTCGCCGACCTGGTGGACACGTTCGTCCACGGCAACGGCGACCGACTGGTGCTGGGAATCTGCAACGGAATGCAAGTGCTGATGCGGTTGGGCGTGCTGACCGAAAACGTCGAAGCCGCCGGCGGTC
>NZ_JBFHKV010000908.1:0-3605 GCF_041595215.1 Stieleria sp.
GAGTCCGCTCCTCAATTCCCGCGTAATGGACGAGGCGACGAGTCCGCTGCCGTCGGCAGATTGGCTAGGACTCGTCGCCTCGTCCACTACCGCCTATCCGAAAACCAAGGTGCGGCGGAATACTAGTGCCCCGTATTATTCCGCCTTCATTCCCATCCGCAGCTTCATCGTGAACGCCAACGCCCCCAGTGCCATCACGACGAGCACCCAAATCTTACCATCGTCCGGCTCGGCATCACCCGCTGCGACCTTGTTCCTAGCGGTCGACGCGATCTCGTCTTTCCCTGGCGGAATCGCCAACTCCACCCGCTCACCCGAGTCCGCCGATTCGACCATCACGATTTGATCGCCGAGGGTCTGTTGCCAATCGGTTTTCAAGATCAGATCGACGCCCGGGTTGAGCGCCTTGACGCTGCAACTGCACTCGCCGACCAGGTAGCGGCACGCCGCGATGATCGAACCGGCGTCAAAGTCTGCAGCGGGCAAGGGTTCGATCATTCGTCCGCGGCCGAATACCGGAAACACGAACGGGGCCTCGATCGATTCGGTCCAGCCATCGACCATCGCGCGAAACGCGACTTCGTTTTCATCGTCGTGCCGAAGTCGCTCGATCGTGAACTTGATCGAAAGCGGGATGTCACAGCGCAGCACGTCATCCATCGACGCGGCCGGGTGGTCCTGCAGATACTGCGCGGCATCTTCTCGTCGAATCACGCCCTCGGGAATGGTGATCGCGGCGGTTGCCTCCCGGAGTGCAGACTCCAGGTCCGCCCGCAGCGCGTCGTTTTGTGATCGGTCAGGGCCTTCGACGAGGACCCAGACGGCGGACGCACCGGTTTGGATTTCCCGAAGGATGTTCTTGCGAAGCGGAGACTCGATCCAGGCGTTGAGATTCGCGGATGTCAGTGCGCCGCTCCAGCAGAGCGTTCGTTGACCGTCACGTTCGGGATAGAAAACCTGCAGCAGCGGCGTTTGCTCGGTGTTTTCCAATCCCTCGACCGACCAGAGTTCGGCTTCGGAGAGGGCGGCCAAATCAACGACTCGGGTGGTCACGTTGACACTTGGTTCGGCGAGAGACCGCAATGCGGCGAGTGCGTCGGCGGCATCGCCGGTCGGTTCACCATCGATCAAAGCCACGATTTCATACGTGTCGGCCGGCCATCGTTCAAGCGCATAGCGAAACACGGGAACCTTGCACGCGTTCGCGGTACTGGCGAACAACGCGATGAGGACGACGCAGAGGATGCGTCGATAGGCGTCCAGAGGTCGTTGGTGTCCAGCCTTTAGGCGCTCCCGGGGAAGTCGTTGGTGTCTGGGCATCTGCCGATGCTTCTGCATCGGGGATCGCCCAAAATCTAGACACCAACGATTGCCGGCACTGAGCGAATAAGACTGCTTCACCGGGTTGGCGTTCATCGTTGCGGTCCGAAGGCGTAGATGTGGCCGAGTCCGGTGCTGACGAGCAGTCGGCCGTCGGCGACCGCCAGTCCGTGGGCGACGCCATCGACCTCGGCCGACCACTTCAGCGAGCCGTCGTCGGCGTCATAGGCACGGACTTCGTTTTCCAGTCCGACCACGATCGAGTCGGCGGTCTTGATGAACCCGGTCGGATTGGGGCACTCGACCTCCCACCGCCAAGCCTCCGCTTGTTGCTTGGTGGCCTGGGCCAGCTCTGCTTTTGCGGCCACCTTGGCTTGTTCGTCGGTATTCTTTTTATCGTTGATGATCCCGTTGGCCTTGGTCGCGACGATTTGTGCGGCGACATAGCTGGATCGGTTCAGCATCTTGAGTTTTCCCGCGGTCGGGATCCAGGCACGTTCTCCGGCGACCAGGATTCGGTTGGTGCCACTGAAGGTTGCCAACCGTTGTCGGCTGCGAGCGTCGGCGAGGCGCATCTGATCGCTGGATGACTTTTGGTCTTGCGGGCCGGCCAACAGCATTTCGTCTTCGGTCAGCACGCAGAACACGCCACCGGCTTCACCGATCGCACCGAGGGATTTGCCGCCGGCCATGTCAAATGCCAGCGGTGCCGCGCGGCCTTGGGGCACATAGATCCGCTCTGACGAAGCCAACAACGCTCCTTGCATCGTGACGCCTTGTACTTCGTTACGGAAGCATCGATCGCCGTCCAACGCCCCCGTCTTGGCGTCGACCTTGCACAGGTACGACGCCTTCCACGGAACCAGCGACGCGCCGAACAACGCGGTGCCGTCTTGGACGAGCACACCAGTCCGCACCGGCCACATCGAAATCAGCTTGCGATTGCTCGCCACCTGCTTCCGCTCCGGAGCAGCCTGCTGTTTCCAAATCAATTCGCCCGAGCTTTGGTCACAACAGTAGACGAAGCCGTCATCGGAGCCGAAGTAGGCCCGACCGTCGGACAGGGTGGGAGGAAATCGAACGGCCGAACCTGTGAAAAACACCCATTGTTCTTTGCCCGTCGCGGCGTCCAACGCGTGCACGGCATCATCGACCGACGAACCGAAAAAGACTTGGCCGTCATCGACCGTCACGAAAAAGCAGGGGTCGAAGTTGCGCATCGATTGCAGGCCGCTGTTGCCCGAATAGGCGTCCCACTTTGCAGGCCCCGTCCAAGCAGTTTGCGGGGGCTGCTGCGAGACACGCACCCACAGCGGTTGCAGTGGAAACGTCAGGCTTGCGTCGGTGACGCCGCTGCGACGGGCGTCGTGACGATACGTCGGCCAGGATTGGGCGGACGCGTTGGAACCAACCCCGGTGACTCCGACGACCTGGCTGCCGATGCAGCTCAACAAGACGATGAGGGTTCGAAGTCGGATCATCGCTCGTCTCCCAACGACAGGACGGGGGCAAAACCGATCGAAGTCTCCATCCAACCGCCGCAGGAACACCCGCCACCGCCCTCCGGTGAAAACAGCATGCCTTGAGCCGGAATGGTGCTCAGCCAACAACTCGGCCGCAAGCGGGTGAACTCGCTGGGTTTCTCGTCCTGGAGTGACCACAACGACAGGGGGCCGGTTCCGCCGCGATAGATGATCGAGTTACCCGCACCGATCGGTGTCGCACATCCCCGGCGTTTGCCCAGCGTCCCCGATTTGACCACGCGGCCGTCGTCGGCACTGAGAATATGCGGTTGGACGAAGATCTGGCCGTTCATCAACACCGCGTGTTGGATGTGGGCGCTGTGATGGTCTTCGGGCCACTGGACGGATTGCTGCCAACGCGGCTTGCCAGATGTCGCATCGAGCGCGACGAAATGAAACTCGTTCTTTCCAGAGGTTTGCAAGATGAACTGATCGTCATCGGCAATGCCAAAACTGATCAGCGTTTCATGATCCTGGGCCGGCACCTTCGATTTCCAACGCTGTTCACCGCTGTCTAGGTCCAGGCAAACGATGGAGGCCGCGTTCCAGATTTGACGGTTGAGCAGTTTTCCGTTGGACGCTTGTTTCAGCGAGGGATCGTCGACTTCGACAAAGTAAATCTGGTTGCCGGAAATGGTGATGGTGGAATGCACGATTGCATCGGCATCACGCTGCCAATCGATGCTGCCGTATTGTTTGTCGTAGCCCACGATGGCGTTCCCGCAGACCTTGGCGGTCGCCGCATCGTCTTTGCCGTCGTAC
>NZ_JBFHKV010000909.1:0-3605 GCF_041595215.1 Stieleria sp.
ACCGTCTCCGGCGACGGTCAACGCAAGCTTCCCGAAGAAGGCGAGTTGGCATCCGATGTTTCTGTCTTTGGTCCGCGATCGCTGGCCATCGACGAGCAGGCGATTTGGTTGGTGCTGCGCGAAGGCAACAGCGTGTGGAGCATTGATCGTCAATCAGGCCGGATCCGTCGTGTCGCGGGAACGGGCAAAAAGGGACACAGCGGCGACGGCGGCGATCCGTTGTCGGCAACGTTCCGGGGCCCCAAGGGCATCGCCGTGGATTCGGCGGGCAACCTGTTGGTGGTGGACACCGAAAACCAAGCGATGCGATACGTCGACTTGGAAAACAACGTGATCGATACGATGAAGATTCCTTTCAAAATGAAACGCCCCCACGGAACCGCCGTCCTGTCGCGGGAAGGCAACGAAGACGTGTATTTCGTTTCCGATTCAGAAAACCACCGCGTGCTGGCCGGCCGGTAAAGTTTCGCTATAAATGCCGATCCAAGGAATCACGCTTCGAAAACCGCCCCAGACGCACAAGGAATAGGTCGCGACGCCATGGACGAACAAACACTGAAACGCATTGCCGACGAACTCGATCTGCCGCTCAACAAGGTCCGTGCGGCGATCGAATTGCTCGAAGCCGGCAACACCATCCCCTTTATCGCACGCTATCGAAAAGAAGCGACCGGCACGCTCGACGAAATTCAGTTGCGGGCGATCGAAGACGCGCTCGAGCGAGCCAACGCGCTGGCGGCCCGTAAGGAGACGGTGCTGAAAACCATCGATCAACAAGGGCAGCTGACCGACGCGCTGCGAAAGCAGATCGAACAATGCGTCGATCTTCGCACACTCGAAGCCCTTTATCTGCCGTTTAAACCGAAACGACGCACGCGGGCCACGATCGCGCGGGAACGCGGCCTCCAGCCGCTGGCCGATCTGATTCTCAGCCAGAAAAATTTAAATCGTTCCAAGCAAGACGTCCTCAATGACTTCGTTGCCCCGGACAAAGAAGTCCCAGATGGCCAGACCGCGCTCGCCGGCGCGATGGACATCATCGCCGAGCAGTGGTCGGACGACCCTCAAACGCGGACGTGGTTGGCCGACCAGGCCAACAAGTTCGGCAAGGTCACTTCGGTCGTCAAACGAGGAAAGAAATCTGCCGAAGGGGCAGAGAAGTTCGACCAGTATTTTGAACGACAGGAGTCTGTCAATCGCATTCCCGGTCACCGACTGTTGGCCATGCTGCGGGGCTCCGCCGAAGGCATTCTGCGTCTGGGCGTGGAGCTGGAAGGCGATCGAGAGCTGACGGATTTGAAACGAAAGCTGGTGCCCAACCGGAACTCGGAATTCTCGTCCGAACTCAACCAGTGCGTCGAAGATTGCTACGAGCGATTGTTGATGCCGGCCACCGAATCGTCGGTCTTGGGACAATTGAAAGAACGAGCCGATGCCGAAGCGATCGAGGTGTTCGGCAAGAACTTGCGTGAGCTGCTGATGGCTCCACCGGCAGGCCCACGCGTGACGATCGGGATTGATCCTGGGTTTCGAACCGGTTGCAAAGTCGCCGTGGTCGATGGGACGGGAAAGTTTCTTGAAAACACTACGATTTATCCCACGCCACCCAAAAGCGATACCAAAGCCGCCGGCGACAAACTGTTGGCGTTGATCAAGAAGCATCGCGTGGAACTGATCGCGATCGGCAATGGGACGGCATCACGCGAAACCGATGCGTTTGTCACCGCTTTGATTCGAGACCATCAACTGGACATCACCAAAGCGACCGTCAGTGAATCGGGGGCGTCGATCTATTCGGCCAGCGAGATCGCGGTGAAGGAGTTTCCGGACTTGGATATCACCGTCCGCGGCGCGATCAGTATCGCCCGGCGCCTGCAAGATCCGTTGGCCGAACTGGTCAAAACCGATCCGAAATCCATCGGTGTGGGGCAGTACCAGCACGACGTCAATCAAACCCAACTACGAAAGTGCCTGGACCGCACGGTCGAATCCTGTGTCAATCAAGTCGGTGTCGATCTGAACATGGCCAGTGTTTCGCTGTTGTCGCATGTCGCCGGGATCGGACCGAAGCTGGCCGAACGGATCGTGGACTATCGCGATTCCCATGGCCGGTTTTCCAGTCGATCGGAGCTGACATCGGTTCCCAAATTGGGTAAGAAAGCGTTCCAACAAGCGGCTGGATTTTTGCGGATCCGCGGCGGTGACCAACCGTTGGATCAGTCTGCGGTTCACCCCGAAAGCTACCCGCTGGTCCAGCGAATCGCCAAGCAACTGAAATCCGACGTGTCGGCGATCATCGGGAATCCACAGGTTTGTCAGAAGATCCGGGCCGAAGATTTTGCCGATCAAACGTTCGGCATTCCGACGGTCAAAGACATCTTGGCGGAATTGGGCAAACCCGGACGCGATCCGCGCAGCGAATTTCGGGCGGTCAAGTTCGATGATTCGGTCAGCGAAATCGGCGACGTCAAACCCAACATGGTCCTGGAAGGCGTCGTCACCAACGTGACGCACTTCGGCGCGTTCGTGGACCTGGGTGTCCACCAAGATGGGCTGATTCACATTTCCCAGTTGGCCGATCAATTTGTTTCCGACCCCAACGCCGTCGTTTCCGTCGGGGACGTGGTCAGGGTCAAAGTGCTGGAGGTTGACATCCCCCGAAAGCGGATTTCGTTGACCAGAAAGTTTTGACCCGGCTGCGATCCGTTGATCTATAATCTGGCCCTCTCCTTTTGTACCTACCTTTTTTGAGACACCTGATGCTTCGCCGATCCGTTACGTCCCTGCTGACCGTTTGCGTCTTCTCCCTGTTGTCCACCACCGTGTCCCATGCCGAAGACGGTTGGACGGAATTGTTCGATGGAAAAACCTTGGACGGCTGGTCCGTCAAAAGCGGCTTCGCGACGTACAAGGTCGAAGACGGCGGGGTGATCGTTGGTAAAACCGCCGACGGAAGCCCCAACTCGTTCTTGACCAGCGACAAGCACTACGGCGATTTCGAATTGATGTTCGAAGTCAAGGTCGATGACGGACTCAACTCCGGCGTCCAGATCCGTTCGCTGCTGAAAGATGCCGACGCCAAGAACTCCTACGGTGGTCGTCTGTACGGACCGCAAGTCGAAATCGAATCCGGACCGGGACAAGCCGGCTTCATTTATGGCGAAGCCACCGGACGGGGTTGGTTGTCACCCGAGCCCCAGTCGAAAGACCCATCGGTGAACCAACACGACCACTTCAAAAACGGCGAATGGAATCAGTACCTGGTCATCGCCCAAGGGCCGAACATCAAGGTCTGGATCAACGGCGAAATGATCGCTGATTTGACCGACGACGAAATCTACAAAACCCATCCCAAGGGGATGATCGGGTTGCAGGTCCACGGGATTGGTAAGAAGAAAGAGACCTACGAAGTCCGCTGGCGCAACTTGAAGATCAAGCCGCTGTAGTGCGACGGAATCGTCTTGGCCAACGAGGTGCTGATTGTCAGACGACAGGGCGCGAGCCGTCCCGTATCCCGAAGGGATTTCAGCGAGTAGCCGGAGGTCAGCGCAGCGCACCTCCGGGGAGCACATTGCGAACGAGTTGATTGCGACACTTTTCCACTC
>NZ_JBFHKV010000910.1:0-3594 GCF_041595215.1 Stieleria sp.
GAGCTTTTACGGGTTTGACAATTCGTACATGGTGGATGTGATCGCAAACCATCCCGGCCGGTTTTCGGGCGTGGCGGTGATCGATCCCGAGGATCATCCGGTCGAAACCATGAAATCGCTGAAGTCCAAAGGGGTGCGGGGGTTCCGCATCGTGTCGGGAAAAAAGGATCCCGACCGTTGGCTGACCGGCGAAGGGATGAAACAGATGTGGGCTTGTGCGGCGGACGAATCCATGGCGATCTGTCCGTTGATCAATCCGGAGTATTTGCCGTCGGTCGACAAGATGTGTCGGCACTATCCTGAGACAAACGTTGTGATCGATCACTTTGCCCGCATCGGGATCGACGGGACGATTCACGATCAAGATCTTGATGCCCTGTGTCGTTTGGCAGAACACCAACACACCTACGTCAAAACATCAGCGTTCTACGCACTGGGAAAAAAAGCCGCCCCGTACACGGATCTGGGCGCGATGATTCACCGACTGGCCCATGCCTTTGGAACCGATCGTTTGATGTGGGCAACCGATTGTCCCTACCAGGTGCAGGACGGGCATTCGTATCACGAGTCCTTGGATTTGATTCGATCCAAGTTGGACTTTTTAAGCGATCGCGATCGCAGTTGGATGTTGCGAAAGACTGCCGAGAAGGTGTTCTTTTCATAGCGACGTCAACGTCGCGCTGTCCGGTTAAAGAGCACCGCGGAGCGCATCGATCAATCGTTCAATCGACGCCGGATCGTTGTAGCCGTGGATCGCGATTCGCAGGCGTCCGGCGTGGCACATCACGTGAATGTTCTGCTGATGCAGCGCGGCGTAGATCCGGTCCGCATCGGGATGCATGAACGCCATGATGCCGGCCAAGTGGTCTGGCTCGTCGGGGGTGATGCATTGCACGGGCAATCGTTTCAGTTCGTCCATGCACTGTCGAACCAGCGGTCGGCAATGCGCATCGATCTGTTCGACGCCCACCGATTGGATGTATTTCAACCCGGCATCGATGGCGTAGACGGCGGGATAATTGGGCATCCCGACGGAAAAGCTTGCAGCGCCGTGTTTGGGAACGACGCGTTCAAATCGATCGGCATCGAATGCGTTTTCCAAATGAAACCATCCACCCGCCGGTGCGGTCAATCGTTCGGCACTGGCGGAGGGAATCCCGACCAAGCCACCTCCGTGCGTGGCCAGGATCCATTTGTGCGTGGAGCTGACGATCAAATCGACATCGCTCAGATCGAGCGGGATCCGGCCGAGTGCTTGCGTGACATCGACCGAGATCAGTGCGGGGCAATGACGTCGGACGACGCGCGTCAGCTCGGGTAGATTGATTTTGTGCCCATTGAAAAAGCTGACCAGCGATGTGGTGACCATCCGAGTGCGGGGGCTGAGCAGCGGAATCAGGTCTTCGATGCGAAGTGACCAGTCGCGAGCCCTCCAGACTTTGACGGTCGCGGGACAGCTGGCGTGCAACCATGGCGTCGCGCCGGCGGGAAAATCCAGATCGTTGATCACGATTTCGTCGCCTTCGCGCAACTGCAGCGCCATCGCGGCCAGGTTGTACGCTTCGGACGAACAGGAGCACAGGCTGACTTCGCCGGCGCTTAAACCGTAGGCCAATCCGATTTGCTGTTTGGCACTCTCCCAAACCTTGGCGTGGCAGTCGCGTCCGTCCATCCCCAGCAATTTGTCTTGGCCATAGGTTTGAAGCGCATCTAGCACCGCGGTGGGGGGAATGCCTTCGGCGGCCGTGTTGAAATAGTCTTTGCCGGCAAGGCCGGGGAAGTCGCGTTGTCGCGAGGACTCGGTCAGCATGGGGGAAATCGGTTGCGTCTGGTGGGGAAAGGTTGGTGTCCAGGCTTTAGCCGCTCGCTTCGCTGCTCCGCAGCGAAGCGAGGGAATCGCCTCAAGGCTCGACACCAATAGTTGCGGAATAAATACCAGGTCTCACTGGCATCGGGATTCGATTTGCATCGCTCGATGCGATGGTAAGGTATTTTGATGACGGCCGGGTGGCGAATGGCTACAATGAACTTCCCGCCCGCCTCTGACTCCCTCCCCTGCCTACCTTGACCATGCATTTGCCCAGTTCTCTGCTGGACGCGTTGAAACGCTTGACCGGTCGCCTCGCCGCGGTCGTTTTCGCCTTCGCGGCATCGATCGGAGTTGGCCAAGATGCGTCACCGCAAGCGATTGCGTTTTTCGAGAAAGAGATTCGGCCGGTCTTGGTCGAGCACTGTTATGACTGTCATTCCGTCGAAGGCAGCGTCAAGGGTGGGCTGCGGCTGGATACCCGCGCCGGGCTGCTTGAAGGAGGCGACTCGGGGGCGGCGATCGTCGCCGGCGACCCCGATGCAAGTTTGCTGATCGAAGCGATCGGGTATCAGAACCACGATCTGCAAATGCCGCCCCGAAATCGGTTGCCCGAACAGGCCGTTAGGGCGCTGACGAAATGGGTCGCCGACGGTGCCCCCGATCCGCGTGAGTCGGCGCCGCCAAGCTCAGCCCCCGATCGCGGGCCGTCGGGGATGAGTATCGAGGAGGGCCGGCAGTTCTGGGCGTTTCGGCCGGTGCGTGATCCCGCGATTCCCAAGCTTGCCGAGACGCAGTGGACCGAAAACCCGATCGACGCGTTTGTGTTAGCGCGACTTCACGACAACGGCCTGTCGCCGGCACCGGCGGCGGACAAGATCACGTTGATTCGCCGCATCACCCAAGACCTGATCGGTTTGCCGCCCACGCCCGAAGAGATCGACGCCTTCGTCGCTGACGAATCACCCACGGCGTATGACAAGGTCGTCGAAAGACTTTTGAATTCACCGCATTACGGTGTTCGCTGGGGACGGCACTGGTTGGACGTCGCACGCTACGCCGATTCCAACGGACTGGATGAAAACTTGGGGTTCGGGCAAGCGTGGCGTTATCGAGATTACGTCGTCGATGCCTTCAACAACGACAAACCCTTTGACCGTTTCTTGATCGAGCAAGTCGCCGGTGACTTGTTGCCCGAAGCGAATCGTGAAACCAAGACGGCGACCGGGTTTCTATCGCTGGGCGCCAAGGTGCTGGCCGAACCGGATCGGCAAAAGTTGGAGATGGACATCATCGATGAACAGCTCGACACACTCGGCAAAGCGTTCCTGGGAATGACCTTCGGCTGTGTCCGGTGTCACGACCACAAATTTGATCCGATCAAGCAATCCGACTATTACGCGCTGGCCGCGATCTTCAAGAGCACCAAGACGCTCGGTGAGACGAGCACCGGCGCGATCAAACATTGGTACGAGCACTCCTTTGCGTCGGACGAGGAAGCGGCGCGGCTGAAGGAAATCGACGCCCAGATCGCGGAGAAGAAAAAAGCGGCGGCGAGTTTTAAGAACGCGGCGATCGCCAAGATTCAAGCCGAAGCTCGAGACAAGGTGGCCGACTATCTGGCCGCCGCGGCACAATTCGAGGTCTCCGCGCCCCTGACCACCGTCGCGGAAATCGCCCAGCCGCTCGGGCTGCATCCCCGGATCCTGCACCACTGCCGCATGCATTTGGATTTCCATCGGGATGATCCGCTGTTGGCCCGGTGGCATCAATTGGCCGCCGAAGGA
>NZ_JBFHKV010000911.1:0-3594 GCF_041595215.1 Stieleria sp.
ACCCCGCGGCGGGGCTCGAAGGCATGCCGACTCCGGCGGCACTGACCGAATCAAAGGTCAGGTCTTCGGTTTCGCCGTCGGCCAAAACGCGGCCGTCGGCGTCTTTCGTCCAAAACCCAAACAGGGGGCAGAGGTTCGGGTGGTGCACATCCCGAATCGTCTTGAGTGCCTTGAGCTCCTTGCGACCGCCCAAATCCTTCAAGTTCCGAACCACCTTCAAAGCGACCTTGATCCCGCCGGCAGCCTGAGCCTGCCACACATCGCCCGCCATTCCGCTGCCGAGGGGGGCGATCAAGGTGTAACCCGGAACAACTTCCATACCGGGATGGAATTCGACGGGAGGGGCATTGCTCATTAGAGGGCATGGCTCATTGGAGGGGGTCATGTCCGGCGGGTAGATCGAATCGGGGGGCCAACCCTGTGATACCAGCTTAACGTGTGCTTTCAAGCGCTGTTTTGCGTCCCCCAACCTGACAATTGATTTTAAGCGTTTGCAGGGATTTAGCAGCTGAGAAAGGGGAGAAAGCAGGCAAGTTGGTCCTTTTGTGACTGTTGGCTTGTTTTTCGCAGCTGGGTGACTTTACTCGGGGGTGAGAGCATCGGTGATCCTAGGGGCCGGATTTCCAGTAAACGTGCCGAACTCTCGATCCGAATCGGTCGACGAACATGAAAGCCAGCCCGCTTTCGAGTGGTCGACATTATTTCACCTCAACGTCTTCAGGTCATCCAGGTTCTGTCATGCCGCGAAACTGGCCACACCGTCTGCTCGGCTCGATTTCCAAACGCCAGCCCCGAAAGAACGCCCGCAAGCGGACCCAGCGGCGTCGAGTTCTGGTCGAATCCCTCGAAAATCGCCGCCTTCTCGCTGTCATCACCTCGGCCGACACCGCGACGGTCGATGAAAACCAAGTGTTCGCGATCGATGTCAATTCCACCGACGATCTCGATTCCGAAGGCAGCGGTTTGACGTATTCGCTCGGTGGTGGAGCGGATCAGAATCTGTTCTCCATCGATCCCAACTTCGGCGTGCTGCAATTCAATTCAGCCCCCGATTTCGAACAGCCCGCCGATGCTGGCCAAGACAACGTCTATGACGTCACCGTGGTGGTCACCGACAGCGACTTAAACTCCGACTCACAACCGATTCAAATCACCGTCGCCGGTGTGAACGAAGCCCCGGTGGCTGACGCGGGTGGCCCGTATTCGATTGACGCAGGCTTGACGATCAACGTCGATGCCAGCGGATCGACCGACGTCGATGCCGGCGACACGCTGACCTACAACTGGGATCTCAATCAGGACAACATCACTGATTTTACGACCACCGACGCGATTGCCACCATTCCGTGGCTGACCGTGATCAATCATATCGGTGTCGGTTCCCACACGATCAACTTGACCGTCACCGACAGCGGTGGCCTGAGCTCCACCGCTCAGGCAACTGTCGACATCAGCGACCTGTTCATCTTCCCTGCGGTCTCGGATAACGTCGCCGATCAATACACGATCGAAATCTCGGGCGCCGATCTCCAAGTCAACGATTCCATCAACGGCACGCTGCTGAGCCGGGTCCCAATTGCGACGATCACCAACATCGCCGTTCAAGGAAGCTCGGATCAGGACACATTGACGATTGATTACTCCGGCGGCGTGATCGTGACGCCCATCTCCTTCAACGGCGCCGATCCGTTGAACGATCCCAACAACCCTGGGGTCCCCGGCGACGCGCTGCAGCTGGTCAACGGCGCCGCGCTGATGGTCGAGCACCAATTTGCCGCGCCGATCAATGACCAGATGGGCGGCACGATTTCGATCCAGTTCAATGCCGTCGATTCGGGAACCATTCAGTACACCGGGCTGGAACCGATCGTCGACAATTTGAGTGCCGTGGACCGCGTGTTTACGTTCACCGGTGGTAGCGAAACGATCACGCTTTCTGACGATCCGGTCGCGGCCGACAACGTCAATCGAATCGATTCGACGTTGGGCGAATTGGTCGACTTCTTGAACCCCACGAGTTCGCTGACCATCAACGCGGGAACCGGGGACGACCTGATTGATGTTCTCGATTTGGACACACTGACCCTGTTCCCCACCCTGACGATCAACGGTGACGACGCCAACGACACGATCAACATCGCCAGCGTCCCGGCCACGCTGACGGCCAATCTCAACGGTGGCGTCGGCAACGATGTCTTCAACGTCGGTTTGACGTCATTGGATGGCGTCCTCGGCGCCGTCGTCATTGGCGGTGACGCGAACGATGCCACACCGACGACGGGCGACAGCGTCACGGCAAAGACCCTCACCGTCGACCTGACACTCCCGATCGGCGACCAACTGAACGTCTCGGACAGCTCCAGCGTGACGGCGGAAACCTACACCCTGACCGATTCCACCTTGGTCTCCACCGGTTTGACCGGCAGCCTGACCTACGCCGGTGTCGAATCGGTGTCGCTTGAAACGGGCAGCGACAATGACATCGTCGCGATCACCAGCACCATCGCCGCAGGCTCGACGTCGGTGGATACCGGTAGCGGTGACGATACCGTGACGATCGCCAGCACGGGGGCGGGCGGCATTCTTTCTGTCAACACGCTCGCCGACGCGGATTCCGTTTCCATCACCAACACCGGCGCCGGCAGTGTCACGCGGGTCGCCACCGGCGATCAGGACGATGATGTCGTCGTGACGTCGACCGGAGCCGCAAGCGGACTGATCCTCGACACCGAAGGCGGTGACGACGTCGTCACGTTGATCAACACCGGTGCCGACTCGGCAACCGTCATCGACACCGACCTGGGATCCGACGTCATCAACGTGCGCGGCACGGCCGCTGGCAGTGCCACCGACATCTTTGCCGGCGCGGGACTGGACACCATCAACATCTCCTCCGACGCTGCTGGAACACGAAGCGCCGATCGCAATGTGATGCGAGGCAATCCGGCCGGCGTGTTGGACGGTATCTTGGGTGACATCTGCGTCTACGGCGAAGATCCTGGTGTCGTGGCACCGGGAATCAGCGAGAGCGTGACCGCCAAAACCATCACGGTCACGCAAAGCTATGAACTCGGCGATGAGTTGAACATCAGTGACGAAGGCAACCTGGCCGGACACACCTACACCCTCGACGCCACCACGTTGACTCGCGTCGGGCTGACCGGCGGCGTCACCTACGACACGATCGAGACGCTGAACCTGGAAACCGGCACTGCGGCCGATGACGTCACGATCACCACAACCGGCGACAACACTCGGACGACGGTCAACACCTACGCCGGTGCGGACACGATCACGGTCACCACGACGGGGCTCGAAAGTGTGCTGCTGGTCGATTCGGGCATCGACAACGACACCGTCAACATTCTCAACACGGGAACCACGGGAACACCGGGTGTGGTGGACGCGAGCGTCACGCTGGTCACCACGGGCGATGGCGACGACGACGTGACAGTCACCACCACCGGCGCCGAAAGCGGGCTGGCGATCGACACTCTTGGCGGTGACGATGTCGTGACCGTGATCAACACCGGCGGACTTTCGGCTACCGACATCAACACCGGCGCAGACTCGGACGTCGTCAATGTCCGTGCC
>NZ_JBFHKV010000912.1:0-3592 GCF_041595215.1 Stieleria sp.
CGCGATCCAGCGGTTGGACGAAGGCAAGTACGGAGACTGCGAGAGTTGTAAAAAGCCGATCCCACTGACGCGGCTCCGTGCGGTGCCGTACGCGCGAGAATGTATCGGTTGTCACCGACTTGCCGAGAAACGCAAGTCCCACCCCGCGGCGATGATGAGCCGGGTGTTTGATTCCTACCAGGCCGACACGGCTTGACCGTATCGATTGTGACCATTGTGTCCTGCTAGGACGGCCGAGATGCTTCGATGGAAGTCGAATCATTCGGCCGTTTTTTGATGCGCGGGCGATGACGATTCTGACTTCTCGCCGGACGAGGGATAGCGAACCGGACTGACGAAAAGTTCCTTGCCGCAAAACGACGATGCGTACAATGCGACGCCTCCCCGTCGAACCTCCCTCTCTCTGTTGAAGCTTTTCCGATGGTCGACCTCTCCCAACCCAGCGGACGCACACGATGTCGTGTGCGCAATCCTCGACGACTTGCGATCACACTCTCCGGTGCGGCACTCGCCTGGATGTGTTCAACGCATTTCATGTCCACGACGGCGTCCGCCCAAGACGTTTATGGCGGCGGCGGTCGCTATGCTCCGACACGAGCCGCACAGTCCAACGCGACACCGCAGCGCACGCCGGCGAGCGCGTCGATCGAAAGCAATGGCAATCCCCGTGCGTCGGGGTCGGCGTCGATTCGATCCCTGCGTCCCTCGCTCGCTCCGTCCCCCGGCGCGTCGCCTCAACATTCACCGACGATCGACTCGGCATCCGAACTCGGCGGCGCGGTCCCCACCGCCCAATCCATTCAGGCGCGACGTGAAGCGTTGTTTCGGGAATTGGCCGACGAATTCAATGCGTTCGATCGGCTGGGCAATCTCGTTCGAAAAGTGTCTCAGCTCGTCAAACCGAGTGTCATTCATATCGAAGCCCACAAGACCGAGACCAAGGGCGGGCAGTACGAGTCCTACGATGAAGCCGGCAGCGGAGTCGTCATCGACACGGCCGACGGGGTGTGGGTGTTGACCAATCGGCACGTGATTCTGGGATCGCAGCCCGCAGAAATCTTGCTCCGCAGCGCCGACGGTCGCCAGTACCATCCGTCACGCATTCTCTCCGATGAAAGCACCGACGTGGCCGTCATGAAGGTCCCCGATTTGCGGCTTCCACCGGCCCGAACCGGCGACAGTAATCTAGTCAACATCGGAGACTTCACGATCGCGATCGGCAGCCCCTTCGGGCTCAGTCATTCGGTCACGTTCGGCATCCTCAGTGCCAAGGGACGGCGTGACCTGTCGTTGGGCGACCAAAAGATCGATCTGCAAGATTTCTTTCAAACCGACGCCGCGATCAATCCCGGCAACAGCGGCGGCCCGTTGCTAAATCTTCGCGGCGAAGTGATCGGGTTGAACACCGCGATCGCCAGCAGCAGTGGCGGCAGCGAAGGCATCGGTTTCGCCATCCCGATCAACATGGCCGTCCAAGTGGCCGACGAGCTGATCCGCCATGGACGGTTGCGTCGCGGTTATCTGGGTGTGACCCTGGAACCCGATTTCACCGTTTCCGACCTGGGGCCCTTGCAAGCCGTCGCCTCCGGCGGTGCCAAGGTCAAAGGGGTTCGGCATGGTTCGCCGGCGGCCAAGGCCAACTTGCAACGCGGCGACATCATCGTCGAATTCAACGGCAGCCAGGTCGACAACGATGACCATTTGGTCGCCCAAGTCGGACTGACCCCGATCGGTTCGGTGGTCCCGATGATCATCTACCGCGACGGCAAACGCTATCGCACCGAAGTCCAACTGACCGACGTCAACTAGTGGTCACCGCTGATCCACGCGATGGATCACCGCCCGCCAAGCGGCCACGGCACGCGTCCGCGCCGCGGCCGAGGCATTCAAGTCGAATCGCGGACCGGGACCGTAGAACGAACGAAGTAAATAGTTCGCCGTCGCCCGCGCCGCGGGATCGGATGCTTGCAGCATCCGCAGCAACTGTTCGCGTTTGGTCGCGTTGGGTCGACGGCCGGACCACAGGTCGACGAAGAACGACCGGACGGTCGCGAACGTTCGGGCGTTGTTGCCATTGGCTTGCAAGCGACGCCATAGCCGCTGGTGCCGGGGGTCTTTCGGACTGACGGTACGTAGGTGTCGCAAAGCGGCTTCGCGAAGCAACGGATCGGGGGCGCCGATCAGCCGCAGCAGTTGGTCGCCGCTGGCCGCCACCAGCCAGGCACGCACCGTCGTGGCGGCGTCGCCGCGTACCTCGCCCGAGGCTAGGGCTTGCATCAGCGTGACTCGGACATCCGTGCTCTCGCTCAATTGTGCCAGAACGTTCCGCCCGACTTCGATTCGGTCCACGCGTTCTCGTGTCCAACGCGGCAGCCGCTCGGGTGCTTCTTCCGTCGGTTCCACGGCAAGCAATGGGCCTTCCAGCTTCAAACGTGAATCGGCGACCGCTTGGTCGTTCACCTTCACCGGCGTTCCCGTCACATCGACCTCCATCCCGGTGACCGTCTTTCGCACGACGACATCGCCGCCATCTTGACCGTCCAACGCGACGCCCTCCAGCGAGACGCTGTTGGCGATGCTCCTGCCAAGCCGGACGACCATGTTTTCACGCAGTCCCAACAGCGCGATCGAACCGTGCAGCAGGTGGATCGTCCCGCCGGGCGTCAATTCCACTTCGGTGTCCGCGGCGATAACCAGTTCGCCGCCGCCGGCCAACGCGGCCGTGGCTCGACACAGCGGTAGCGTTTGTAACTTCATCACCCGACCGGGACCCTCGGCGGCCAAGTCGAACGCGCTGCCGACCGTCACACTTGCCGGCGTGGACTCGCTCGAGGACGAACCGGCCGGCCCCACCGACGATTCGCTGCGAAGCAACAAGCCGTCAATCTGGCTCCACTGGGCGACCAGCGTTTGCGGCGTCCGGCCGACGTTGGGACGCCTGTCGCGGGTGGGTGTTCCGGTGCCGGTGCCGGGCGTCAGCGCCGCGGCCGGTTTGGGTTCCACCGCCACAAGCGGTGTGTCGGCCATCGGTGCGTCGGCTTGGCCATCAGAAGCGACGGCGACATCCGACGTGGCAGCACCGTCCGGCAGGGCAGCGGGGTCGAGATCCGAAGGCGGCTCGATGGCCGGCGTCGCGGCAACGCCATGCTGATCGGATGACGTTGATTGTGGACGCTCGACCAGCAGGGGAGCTTGCCTGTCGGGTTGTCCGGTCGATGGATCCGCGTCGACGTTCTCGTCGGGAACGATCGGTTCGGGTGCCTCGATTCGTTGGCCGTCTTCGGCGATCGGATCGTTCGTCGGACGCCTTCCCGAACGAACCCACCAACCGATCGCCAGCAGGACCACGGCGGCGGTGGTGAACCATCCCATCGCTGCGGGGCTGAAACGCGGCGTGTCCGATGCGACGGGCGTGTCCGTCCGCACCAAGGGCAGCGCCGCGGGGCGATCCGCTGGAGTCGATTCATCACTGGCGGTCTCCACGACTGTGGGAGACGCGTTGGCGTGTTGCAACGCGAGCAGACGCGAACGCAACTCTGGCGCCAGCCCCACTGTTTTCGCTTCGCCGCGGCTGCGCACCGCCGCAACGATC
>NZ_JBFHKV010000913.1:0-3585 GCF_041595215.1 Stieleria sp.
CGGTATTGGCGCGGGGCATGACCCCGCCGGGGTCACGCCGCGAAGCCAGACGGACCGGAGGGCTCGCGCCCCGCCGCTAACAATAGATGCACGGTTTGTTGTCCCAGGAGAGCGACAGCGGTTCCAGCATCCCGGAGGGATGCCAGCGTGTAGCCGGAGGTCAGCGCAGCGGCACCTCCGGAAAGCACGCCCTAAATTCCCTCGACCCCGTCGGGGTCGCAGCGAGTCAAGTTGCTGGCCGGGTCCGAGGGCGCCGACGTCATTTGCTTCGACACCCTTCGGGGTCGCGTCTGACGGGGGACCGGGTGTCCGGAGGTGTCGCTTCGCTCACCTCCGGCTACTGGCTTGGGCCCCGTCGGGGTCATGCCGCGCGCCCAAAACCGCTAAATCAACACCGTATTGACCAGCGCAGGGCCCGTAGGCTCGCGCCAAACGGCTGATTGAATCGACAGACCCGGTGAGCGACCGGCGCGTGCATGCCGGCGGCTACTTCGTCAATTGCTCGTCAAAGAACTTCAGCATCCAATCGGTCAGCTTGGGGCTGAGGAACGCGAACAGGTGACCGTTGCCCGGCAGCGTGTGTAACGATGATTTGACGTCGGCATCGACCAACGCCTGGTGGAAATTTTTGGCGTTGTTGATCGGGACGATCCAATCCGCTTCGCCGTGGATGATTTGAAACGGCGGGTCTTTGGGAGACGTAAAACAGATCGGCGACGCGGCGGTGTAAACGTTCGGCAGCTCGCGTCGCGATCCGCCTAGGAAGAACGCGAGCGACGTGTTGTCCGGTGGCAGCTGGCGAAAGTCCGTCGGCGGGCCGCCGATGCAAACGGCACCGATCGACGGGAGTTTTTTCCAGCGTTCGTCTTGCTGCGTCCAGGACGTCGTCTGGCGGACCGATTGCCAGGGTTCATCGGCGAGGGTGGCGACCAGCGACACCAGGTGGCCGCCGGCGGAATAGCCATACAGACCGACGCGCTCGGTGTCCCAGTGGTAGGTGGGTGCGTTCTCGGTGATCCAGACCAAAGCCGACCGCACGTCATCGACTTGATCGGGAAATTTTGAACTGGGGGCGTGCCGATAATTGATCGCCACGGCGGCAAAACCGTTGCCCGCCAAATCCCGGGCATGACGCTCCATCGTCCATTTGTCGCCGGTCGCCCAGCCGCCTCCGTGGACGACCAGCACCACCGGCCAGCGGCGATCGGGGGCCGCCCCGGACGCCTGCTGGGATGGCGTCTTGGGTTGCGGCAGATAGACGTCGCAGCGGCCCGCGCTGCCCAGATCGTCGCCGTCTGTGCCGCAAAAACGCAAATCAGCGACCTTTTTGACACCAAACGCGGTCGCTTTCGGGGGCTCCGGGGCCGAATCTGCCGCGACCGGAGGCGTCGGCGGGCCTGCCGGTTCTGCGGCAATCGCCGCGATTTCGCTGCTGCAAATGCCCGCAAACACAGTGCAAGTACCCACCAAAACGCAAATGGGTCGCTTCTTGATCCGCTGTCGTCTCATCAATCGGTCCGCTCATTGGGCAATTGGCCATCATCCGTATAATAATGGACCGACCAGACCCTCCACCATCCGACCCACTGAACACCCAAAGCCACACGATGCCCTTCAATGATTCGCTCTCCGGCGAAGACCTTTCCCTGGATTCCATCCCTGCCGCGGTCGAGGCAGTGCGACGAGGCGAGGTCGTGATCGTCGTCGATGCGGAGGATCGCGAAAATGAAGGCGACTTCATTTGTGCGGCCGAAAAAGCGACTCCCGAGACGATCAATTTCATGCTCGGCGGTCGCGGCCAATTGTGCGTTTCGATCCTGCCCGAAGTCGGCAAACGATTGGAGTTGACTCCCGTCGTCTCGGACAACAACGCGCCGCTACGGACGGCCTTCGTCACCCCGATCGACATCGCGACCGCTCGCACCGGGATCACAGCCGCCGAACGCAGCGAGACGATTCTGCAGATCGCGTCGCCGGATTGCAAGGTCGAAGATTTCGTCCGCCCCGGGCACGTGTATCCGTTGATCGCAAAAAAGGGAGGCGTGTTGCGTCGCGCCGGGCACACCGAAGCGGCGGTCGATCTGGCGCGGATGGCCGGTTTGCAGCCTGCCGGGGTGCTTTGCGAAATCTTGAACCAGTCCGGTGACCGCGCCACACGGGATGAATTGATCGCCATCGCCAAGGCGAACTCGCTCAAGATCATCAGCATCGAGCAACTGATCGCGCATCGCCGCGTGAGCGAAAAATTGGTCAACCGTGCCGCCCAGGCGACGTTGCCGACCAAGTACGGCGATTTTCAAATCATCGTCTATTCGGTCGACTTCGAAGATCAAGAGCCGATCGCGTTGACACTCGGTGAACTGTCGCAACAGGGCGAAGGTCAAAAGCCGCCGCTGGTTCGGATGCACAGCAGTTGCTTCACCGGCGATCTGATCGCGTCGCTGCGATGTGATTGTGGCGACCAGTTGGAAATGGCGCTGGAGATGATTGCCGCCGAAGGTCGCGGCGCGCTCGTTTATCTGCCCCAGGAAGGGCGCGGCATCGGACTGGCACAGAAAATTCGCGCCTACGCGCTCCAAGATCAAGGGATGGACACCGTCGAAGCCAACCACGCGCTGGGTTTCAAAGCCGACATGCGCGATTACGGAGTCGGGTTGCAGATCTTGAAGGATCTGGGCATCAGCGAAGTTCGCTTGCTGACCAACAACCCCAAGAAGCAGCAAGCGTTTAACTTGCGCGGTTACGATTTGAAGCTGGTCGATCAAGTGCCGATCGTGACGCCGGTGAACAAGCACAACAAGAATTACCTGGAAACGAAACGAGAGAAGATGGGCCATCAATTGCCGGACTTGGGCTGAGATGCAAACGCTTCCTGAAAAACCGGCGTGGCTCCGTCGCGTTTCGATCCTCGGTGTCGGGCTGCTCGGCGGCAGCGTCGCAATGGCGTTGCGACGGCGTGGGGTTCATGTCGTCGGTTACAGTCGACGCGAATCAAGTTGTCGCGCGGCGATCGAAGCCGGTGCGGTCGATGAGGGGTTCACGGAGATCGCAGCGGCGTGTCGTGGCAGCGACGTCGTCGTCGTCGCCTCCCCGGTCGACAAGATCGTTGAACTGGCCATCGCCGCCGATCAAGTGTTGGGTGACGACGCGTTGATCACCGACGTCGGCAGCACGAAGGCCCGTATCGTTGCGGAGATCGAGACGCAGTCACCGTCGCTGGCCCGGAAATTCGTGGCCGCCCATCCGATCGCGGGCTCGGAAAAGACCGGTGTCGAAAACGCCACTGCGACGTTGCTCGAGGGCAAGCTGGTGATCATGACGCCCGGTGACCACACACCGGCGGCGGCGGTGGATCGGGCCGCCGCGTTTTGGTTGCAGACCGGCGGTGACATTCTTTCGATGTCGCCTGAGCAACATGACCAACGGTTGGCGGCGGTCAGTCATGTGCCGCATCTGGTTTCATCGCTGTTGGCCAGCCTGGTCGATGACGAATCCTTGCCGCTGGTCGGCAGCGGATGGAGAGACATGACGCGCGTGGCGGCCGGAGACCCGACGATGTGGACGGCCATCTGTGTGCACAATCGC
>NZ_JBFHKV010000914.1:0-3581 GCF_041595215.1 Stieleria sp.
GCGTGTGCGTGAATTGAACGTCGCCACGGATCAGCCGATCGTAGGCGGACAAAAGGTGTCACTCAATTGGGTCGTCGACAATATCGGGACGGTGGCGACCGACCGTGAGTCCTGGGCCGATGCCGTCTATCTGTCCGAAGATGATGTCTTTGATTCCGGTGACCAACTCGTGTTCGCGATTCCGCATGACGGTCGTTTACAACCGGGCGACGACTACAGGCACGACGTCGAATTCACGCTGCCGCCGTCGGCCAAGGGAAGCCACTTTTTCGTCCAGACAAATGTGGATCCACGAATCGCGCTGACCGAAGAAGCGAAGTTTTTGGAGGAGGTTGCGGCGGTCCTGAAGCGAATCGAAGCGGCGACAGGGAAACCGATCGGGGAAACTGAAATCGGGGATCTGAAACAATTCTCACGCAGCGAGTTGCTGGCGATCCTTGCCGGTCCAACCAATACCTTGGTTCAAGTCTACGAAGGCCCCTTTACCGACAACAATGTCGGCTCGGTCGAGGCCACCGTGGTCGATGCGATCGCGGACCTATTGGTCGAGAACGTCACCGCAACACCGACCAGCAAATCCGGTGAACCGATTACCGTCTCCTGGACCGTTCGCAATGCCGGTGACTCCGCGACCAACGAGGTCACTCAATCGATCAAACAATACGTTTATCTATCCAAAGACCCTGTGTTTGATGCAAGTCGAGCGATCTTGGTCGGATCACCGACGAAAGTCTTGAACGGTCCGATCGCGGTGGATGGTTCGTACAACGCCAGCATGGTCGTATCGTCGCCGCCGGGCAGTAGCGGTAACTGGTATGCCCACGTGTTTGCCAACGTTGGCCTGTTCCGTGGAAAACCGGTCTTGACTGCGTTCAGCAAAAGTGGCTTCCCGGATTGGCCCCGACATTTTGTCGACAAGACGTGGGAAGCCGGACGCAAATCGGACAACTTTGCGTCATCGCAGATCATCGCGATCGAGTATGCCGAACCCAATTTGGTGATCTCCAATTTGTCGGCCGTTCCGACCAGTCCCGACAGTGGGTCACTGATGGACGTCTCGTTCACGGTCACCAACTCAGGGACTCGGGCGACGCGTGTCGACCAGTGGACCGATCGCGTGTTCCTGTCGACCGATACGTCGACCGATGCGTATGACATCGAACTGGGGACGTTCCGACGGAACAATGTGCTGGGTATCGGCGAGAGCTATGAAGTGGCGTTGCAGGTGCGCTTGTCGAACAACATCGGCGGCGAGTTCCACGTGATCGCGCAAACCGATGCCACCTTCGCCGATCGAAGTGCCGCGCTGTACTCGTTGCCGTATCCGATCGCCGAGGGCTGGCCGCGACTTCGCGGCGTGGCCAACAAGGTCTTGGAATTCAATGACGAAGGCGACAATCAGACCTCGGTGCAGTTGGACGTGCAATTTGTTCCGGCACCGGACTTGGTGATCGATTCGGTCGATTTCGTCAATCCCTCCAATCCGTCATCCAACGTGGTGGAGGTCGGCAACGATTTCACGTTTACCTACACGTACACGAACGACGGAGGCGTGATCCCGGATTCGCAGGTGCCGTTCGTCGATCGAGTCTATCTGTCGCGGGACCGATTGCTCGATGTCTCGAGTGACCACTTCGTCAAACAGATTGTGCGCGGTGAAACGTTGGCACCGGGACAAACCGGCACGATCACCGAGACCGCGCGGTTGCCGCGGGGGATCACCGGCGATTATTTCATCATCGTCGCGACCGACTTTCCCAACGCCTACCGGCCCGACGGCGAAGTCATCGAGACCAACGAAACGAACAACATCACCGTCGCGGCGACGCCGATTTTGATCGTCCAACCGCCGCCATCGGATTTGCAGGTGATCGACATTTCCGCACCGACATCGGGCAGCGTCGGCGATGTGTTGTCGGTCTCTTGGACCGTCGAGAACCGCGGTGATGAGCAGGCCAGGGCGAGGATTGCCGACGCCGTTTATCTGTCCGCCGACAGCCAGTGGGACATCGGTGATCGTTTCCTCGGGCGGGTCGAATCCGCTTCGGTTCGCACGCTGCAACCGGGTGACTCTTATTCCGCGTCGCTGGATTTTGAAGTCCCCGTCGTGCTGCCGGACGGTTATCGAATCATCGTCCGCACGGACATTTTTGATGACGTCGTCGAAGGCGAAAACAACCGCAACAATGCGTCGGCTTCAGCCGACGAAGTCAACATCACGGTGCCGCTGCTGCGGTTGGACATCCCGTTGGAAGACCAGTTGGCGGTCGGCGTCAGTCGGTTGTTCCAGTTGGACGTCTCGCCGGGCCAGACCATCCGAGTCGACTTGGACAGTACGACCGGTATCGGGCGGCACGAACTGTACGCCGCCCACGAACGATTGCCTTCGCCTTTCGATTTTGACGCCGCCTACGAAGGATACCTGTCGGCCGATCAGTCAATGATCATTCCCGAAACACTCGGCGGGCGATATTTCGTGCTCGCCCGCGGCGGCGTTCGAATCGATGTCGAAGAAAACGATCCACGCGGCCGATCGGAATACCCGGTCACGATGAACGCGACCCGGCTTCCGTTTGGTATCACCGATGTGACGCCGGATTCAGGCGGAGACGATCGCTACGTGACGGTGACGATTCGCGGAGCCGAGTTTCCCCAACAGGCGGCGGTGCGTTTGGTTCGTCCGACGCTGGCGGAATTCGCGCCCGTCTCGGTTTCGAGAATCGACGCCACCAAGATCGTCGCCGTGTTTGATCTTCGCGATGCACCGCACGGTTTGTACGACATCCAAGTCTTGCATCCCGATGGGCGACTCGCCGTCGATCCGTACCGATTCCAAGTCGAGTCGGCTGATGCGTTGGAAGTCAACGTCGGCGTCGGTGGTCCCAGCCAGATCGACCTCGGGGCGACCGGCGGCTATGGATTTGCCGTCCAAAATCTGGCCAACGTCGACACGCCTTATACGTTGCTGGAGTACGCGTTCCCGAACGCGCCCAATCGTCGCCCCGATCTGATCCCCGGGCCGGCGATCGAGTTTGCGAGTGGTTTGCGGGGTGATGCGTTGACCGTTGCGCCGTTGTTTGATTCGATCAGCACCTTCGACTTTTCGAGCGTCGTTCCGGAACTGAATCTATCCGGCGTGCTGACCGCACGCGGCGTCGCAATCGATTTGCCCAATCAAGGGGTGACCGAAGTCGGTTCGGCGGTGACGATCTATCCGGGCTTGCGAGAAATCTTAGAGACGGATCCGGATTTTCTAAAAGAACTCAGTCCGTTCGAGTTGGACGATCTGGGCTTCGACTTCTATGTCGCGGCCGCGGCGACGCCGATGACGGCCGATGAGTACTTGGATTACCAACGTGACGAAGCTGCAAAACTGCGCGGTGCGATTCTGGCAGATCAGATTGATGTTGAGAATGCCGAGGATAGTACGAATCTGTTCTTGCGTCGGGCCCATTCTGCCCTCGTGTCGATCGCCGGCGACGCCGAATCGTTCACAAGTCTCTATCTGCAAGCTTTGGCCGACAGCGGCTTGCTGCGGCCTGAAGACACGCCGCCGATCGCAGACGGCAAAGCCGAAAACA
>NZ_JBFHKV010000915.1:0-3577 GCF_041595215.1 Stieleria sp.
ACACCAGGAATCGAAACCGACACGCCGCGGATGTTGCAGATCGTTTTTCATCATGCACAGCTGCCACTTGCCGGCAACGGCGGTCGCGTAGCCGGCCTGTTTCATGCGGTCCCCGATGGAGATCCCCTCGGCGGCTTCGGGGAAATCACCCCACTTCATCCCGTCGGCTCCGAAGCGAAACGGGTAACGTCCGGTCATCAGACAGACCCGCGAGGGGTGGCAGACCGGCATCGAGTAGGCGTGGCTGAATTGCATCCCACCGCGAGCCAGCGCATCGATGTGCGGTGTCGGATGGCTTTGGCCGCCATAGCAACCGATCGCGTCGCAGCCGACGTCGTCGGCCATGATCAACAGAATGTTTGGTTTCGATGCCGTCGCGTTGGAGGGCGACATCAACGGTATGAGCAGCACCAAAACGGTCGCAAGCAGTGATTTCATCGTGATCATTGTCCCAGTTTTGCGTAGTCATCATAAGCTTTGCCGATCGCGTCGTCCCCCGCCCCGGAGTGGAGGTAGACGGCGAACCGCAGCCGAAGCGTTTCCCCGGGCTGAACCACGACCCGGCTGGCCGCTCCTTGATTCATCGCCGCGCGGCCGAAGGGGTTGGCGGTGATCAATCCGTAATCTCGGGCGTGCCACCAGCTCGGGCGAAAGTTCGTCGGATGACTCATGACCGTGATCCCCACGCGCTGGCCATCAATGACATTACTGTAATCACACCAGGCGGCGCGATTGCCCCAAATCGCATTCGCACCGGAACGGTCTTCGGCGTCCGTCAATGTCCCTCCGGCAAGTTCACTGATCGGCGTCGCGACGCGAACGCCCAGCCCCATCTCCTCCTGGTCACCGAACGAGAACGGCTTGGAGCCACTGAATATGGATTCAAACACAAGCAGCGATGCGTCTGGTTTTGCGAGTACGGCAAAGCGGAACTCTTCTTCGCAGACGATTCTGCCGTCGGAACCGATGTATTGTTTCTGTTCGATGAAGGAACCCACATTGCGTTCGGAGGCGGGTTTCTGGATGAAGTCCCCGTGTCGAACCGACGCCTTGTTGCGCCAGAAATCCTCGCCGCCGAGATCGCCGAATGCCAACCAGATCCCCGGGTGCATCGTGGGGTGGTCGTCGCGATCGCCGGCTTGGGGCGGATGTTGACGCGTGACCTGAATCCCACCGGGAGCTTTGACGTGGGCAAAGTAGGGACGCGGAAGGGAATCATCGCGATAGACATAATGTGCGATTGCTTCGCCGTCTACTTGAATGATGACGCGGCCGTCGTCTTCGTCGAACGTCAGTTCCGGTCGCTGCGCCTCGGCTGATCCGGAGAGGCAAAGCAAGGCTGCGATTGTGAGCTTGAGAAGTGAATTCATGGGACTTTTCCAGAAAGGGAAAAATGCATCAGGCATTCGGGACGGCCCAATGACCGCCTGAACGATACTTACGAGTTAGCATCGCATCGGCCTCGGGGTCGTCTTGGATGCTTTGGCCGGTCGGGTCGATGCGTAGCGAGCGTCCGGTGGTGACGCTGATGTTGGCCAGATGAACCAAGCTGCAAGAATCATGGCCGATCGCGATGTCGGCAGCCGGCTCGCGGTTCTCGGTGATGGCCTGAAGGAAATCGAGTTGATGATTCTTCGGTTGCGTCGAACTTTCTTTCGGTGTGGGGACCGCGACCGGCTGATTCGATTCATCCCAGATCGCGAGCTTGCCCCGTTTGCTGACGAAGAGCATTCCCTTGGTTCCATAGAACTCGACCCCCGTGTCGCAGTTGTGGGGCAGGTTCTTGGACCAGATCCGCATCTCGAAAATCAGTTGCTTGTTGGCGTTCGGCTTTCCATCGCCTGACCACTGGAACACGCAAGTGGCGGTGTCGGGAAATTGTTGGTCATCGTCAAAGTAAAATTTTCCGCCGATCGCTGATGCAGTGGTAGGCAACCCTTGGACGCCCAAGCCCCATCTTGCGATATCGATTTCGTGGGTGCCATCGTTTCCGATGTCACCGGTTCCGAAGTTGTGCCACCAATGCCAGTCGTAATGAAATCGATTGGATTGAAACGGGACATATTCCGCGGGGCCAACCCAGGTGTCGTAGTCGACGTGATTGGGCGGCGCGGAGGGTTTGGCGTGTCCGATGTTTCTTCGCCGCTGGATATTCCATGCCTTGCAAACCAGCACCTCACCGATCACCCCGTCGCGGAGCAGGTTGATTGCGTTGATCACCAACGGATTCGTACGGCTTTGTGTTCCGTGTTGAACGATCACGTTGTTTCGCCGTGCGGCTTGAACCAGCAACTGGCCTTCCCGGAAGTTATGGCTGCAGGGTTTTTCGACGTACACGTGTTTTCCGGCATCGCAAGCCATGATCGCAGCCGGGGCGTGCCAGTGATCCGGGGTGGCGACGACGACCGCATCGATGGAGCGGTCATCGAGAAGGCGTCGAAGGTCATGGGTGACGCGTGTTGCACCGGATTGTTTTTGAAATGCCACGGCGTGCTGCTGATCCGGATCGCAAGCCCAAGTCACCGTCGCGTTCTCGGCAAATCCTTTCAGCAGGTTTTTTGAGCGTCCGCCGCATCCGATGAATCCAATCCTGGGTCGAGGCGTGCCCACGGCCGCCCGCGCGAGATTGGCGTAGGACAGGGCGGATAAACTGATCGCGGCTCCACTGGCGATCGATTGGCGACGCGTCATCGAGTGCATAGAGAATACCGTTTGTCACGAAGTCGGTTGGCAGCCAGGCCCATCGGCTGCCGTGGATTCTATATGATTGAAATGGTCTTCATGTCGCGCAAACGCGAGAAACATGCCATCCAATAAGGATCAATGATGTCCTGCTACAATTCCGTGATCGTTCCCGCGGCGATCGATGAAGTTTGGAAGGAGATTCGAAACTTTCACCGTTTGGATTGGGGACGACCCTTCATCACCAATGTGACCGCGGTCGGCGAAATACCCGGTGATCAAGTGGGAGCCAAGCGAGTGCTCAACGGATCCTTCGAAGAAACGCTGCTGGAGTTGGATGACGACCACTACCAGGTCGTGTACTCGATCGACGATGGTCCCGAACCGGTGTCGCAAGAAACGGTCTCGGGCTATCGCGGCAGGATTCGTTTGTTGCCGGTCACCGCCGATGGCAGCACCTTTGCCGAATGGACGTCGAAATACGAATCCGACGAACCGCAGATGGTCGCCGATTTCTGCAACCCGATCTACGCGGCGCTACTCGAAGCCCTGCGGGATCACTTTGCCAGGGCATGAAGCTGGAACGCTTGATAGGCTGTCAGCCTGTCAAGTGTCTTGGTCTGTCGAACCAGGAAACCCGTTTCACCTTACTTCCATTGCCAGACGTCCTCCGCCGCGAGCGTGCCGTCGGAATGGGCGGTGTCGCTTTGGAGCCATTGTTTGGCTTCCGCATCGTCTCGCAGATAGGCCTGCCAGAACTTGACGCTGATCTTCTGAATCGCAGGGTGGTGTTTCGGATTGCGATCGCGATCGCGACGACGCAAGCCGCGGGCGTCGGAGAACGTGTAATGATGCCCGTCGCGGAAGACCAGATGATACTTGTCGCCTTCGGGCA
>NZ_JBFHKV010000916.1:0-3570 GCF_041595215.1 Stieleria sp.
GAGGGCTCGCGCCCTGCCGCCAAAAAATGCTTCGCAGCGCAACCTTTCATTGGTCCAACCGAGAAGCAAGCCATGACAGTTAAGAAGGTAGGCATCCTGACGGCAGGCGGACTGGCGCCCTGCCTTTCTTCGGGCATCGGCGCCCTGATCGAGCGTTACACCGAATCGGCTCCGGACGTGGAGATCGTTTGTTACCGATCAGGCTACAAAGGCCTGCTGCTGGGCGACAGCTTCGTGGTCAACCAAAACGTACGCGACCACGCGGCCCTGCTGCACGAACGCGGCGGCAGCCCGATCGGCAACAGTCGCGTCAAGTTGACCAACGTTGCGGACTGCGTCAAACGAGGCCTGGTCCAAGAAGGCCAGGACCCGCTGGAAGTCGCAGCGGAGCGACTCAAGCAAGACGGCGTCGACGTGCTGCACACGATCGGGGGTGACGACACGAACACGTCGGCTGCCGATCTCGCGGCGTTTCTGAGAAAGAACGGCTACGAATTGACGGTCGTCGGGCTTCCAAAAACCGTCGACAACGACGTGATCCCGATCAAGCAAAGTCTGGGTGCGTGGACTGCCGCCGAACAGGGCGCCAGGTTCTTTGAAAACGTGGTGGCCGAGCAAAACGCCAATCCACGGATGTTGATCGTGCACGAAGTGATGGGCCGCAATTGCGGCTGGCTGACTGCCGCGACGGCGCTCAAGTATCGCAAGCTACTCGATCAGATGGAATTCCTGCCCGACGCCGGACTCAGCCGCGAGCGCGATGAAGTGCATGGCGTTTATATCCCGGAAATGCACTTCGACCTCGAACAAGAAGCCGCACGCCTTCGCACCATCATGGATGACATCGATTGCGTCAACATCTTCATCTCCGAGGGTGCCGGCGTGGATACGATCGTGGAAGAAATGCAGTCGCGTGGCGAGGAAGTGCCCAAGGATGCGTTCGGCCACTACAAGCTGGACGCCGTGAACCCCGGAAAGTGGTTCGGCGAGCAGTTTGCCAAGATGATCGGCGCGGAAAAGACGCTGGTGCAAAAGAGCGGTTACTTCAGCCGCGCGGCACCCGCCAATGAAGAAGACTTGGCATTGATCAAGCGTTGTGCCGACAAGGCCGTCGAATGTGCCCTGGCGGGCCAAGGCGGTGTGATCGGCGAAGACGAGGAACGCGGCGACGAGCTACGGGCGATCGAATTCGAACGGATCCGCGGCGGCAAACCCTTCAACAAGGACGTGCCCTGGTTCCGCGACCTGCTCGACGCGATCGGCCAACCCCACGACACCGAAGCACTGCAGCCCCAGTGAATCGGCCAGTGAGTTGGCTCGTGAATTGGCCAGTGACGCATCACCGATGCAAACACCCGCATCGGTGACGTCATTGTGGTTGATCTGGCGAGTTCGCTTTTAGCACGACCGCCGTCATGTCGTCGTTCTGGGGATCAGGGGCCGAGAATGCCTTGGCGTCGCGGCACAGCGCTTCGATGATCTCGCCGGCCGGACGTCGGCGATTGGACCTGACCAGATCCAACGCCCGCTTCATGCCGTAAAGCTCATCTTCATCGCCTGCGGCTTCGGGAATGCCATCGGTCAACAGCAGAATCAGTTGCGACGGTTGCAACATGATCGGCACCGAGGTCTCGATCACCGCGTCGTCGACCAAGCCCAACGGCAGGCCGGTGGACTCGAGTGTTGTCACTCGGCCGTCGGCGTCCAACAAGTGACTTTGATGTCCGGCACCGGCGTAGACGAACGACCGGTCCGCTGGATCAAAACGACCCAAAACCAGCGTCACAAAGTAGCCGTCGTCAAAGTCCGGGGCCAACAACTTGTTTAAACGTGTCAAGATTTCACCGACGTCCGAGTAGGTTTCCGCCAGTGCTCGCAGATAGGCGCAGGTTTCCGTCGCCAACAACGCCGGTCCTGTTCCATGACCGCTCACGTCTGCAACGACGATTCCCAGACAACCGTCCGGCATCTCGATAAAGTCATAGAAGTCGCCGCTGGTGACTTCCGCGGGATACGATAAACCGGCGAGTTCAAAGCCGGGAATCAGGGGCACGGAGCTGGGAAGCAACCTCTGTTGGATCGCCCCTGCCAAACGAAGCTGCGCTTGGCTCTCCAAGTTCTCTTGTTCGGCTTTTAAACGAGCGTGGCGTTCGGCGAAGGTGGTCAAGCGGACCTCTTTTTCCCTCAATTCCTCTTCCGCGTTCAGACGGCTCTCGACCGCTCGGCGATGGCGCCGCATGCCCGTGGCGATTCCCGTCAATCCGATCACCCAGAGCAGACCGTGCCCGGTGCAAACCGCGATGGTCTCCTTCGTGCCCGCGTCCCAGAGCGGTTGCATGGGCACCGACACACTGATGCCTCCGCGGATGTCTCCCACTTGGTAACCCTGCTCGGCGTGGCACTCCAGACACGTCTGTTCGGTCACCAATGGCCGCATCAATCGAATGTAGCTGCCGCCGGGCAGTCGCTCCAAATTGCACACCTCGGCGTCGCCGGCGTCCAGCAACCGAAGCGCTTCGGCTTCCCAAGGGTCGGGCGCGTTGAGGGGGTTGATCGGCCTGAGACTGGTCAGATGGCTGCGGACGCCATACGCTTCCGCTTCCATCTCGTAGACCTGGCGCGTCGCGGTGGCCGGATTGATCAGTGTCAATGTCCCGCGCGGCGTGCTGACTTCACGTCGCGAGCTGCCGGCGAGGTAGACGTTTGGCCGGGTTTCGCCGGTCACCCAAACATACACACCGCCATGATCCGCCAACCAGCGGCGATAAACCAAGTCCTTCTCGTAAGCGGTCTCGGCGTTCTTGCGGCCGATCTCAAAGATGTTCTGTCGCTGTTCGTGAAGACTCCAGGCCAGCGAGCACGCCGCTGCCGCGGTCCACATCCCCACCAAGCCCCAAAAATGCGTACCGAATCGTATCGCGTGGGAGTCACGCGTTTCTGCGACGAGCACGGTGTTGCTGGCCATCATGATTGCGGCCCTCGATCATCTGATGCGGAACCCCTGCCAATCTGCGTCGATGATGACGTGACGCTCTTGGGCTGCGGATCTCATCACAACCGACGGAGAACCCATTATACCCGAGCCGCGTTCAAATCGGCACCGCTCGCGTCAATACGACACAGAGCAACGTTCGACCTCGAACGCAGGCTGATGCCCAATACCGCAAAGCGAAGACAAGTAGGGGTGCCTGGACGCTTGCGGGATGTCGATTTAGTCGATGCGCTGAATTGAGCGCGAAGACCTTAGAGCGACGCGTGAGCGAGGAACGCCGCGTGGCCCCGTGCTGACGCATGGGGGCTTAAATCGACAGCCCGCTCGCGCGAACCGGTTGAGACCAAACGATTGTCAGTTGTTTGGCATCTGCAGTTAAGTTCGATACTTCCCGAACTCCGGTTTGCGCTTCTCCTTGAAGGCTTGCACACCTTCTGTCGATTCCTCGGTGCCGTAGAACAGCTTGACGGTTTGCAAGCCCATCGCGGAAAGGCCGCTGATGTGAGCGCTGTCGGCGTTCATGGAGTACTTGGCGATTGCCAGCGCCGTGGGACTTTTTTCCAAGATCTCCTGGCACC
>NZ_JBFHKV010000917.1:0-3570 GCF_041595215.1 Stieleria sp.
CCGGTCGGTGTGGTTCCGGATCATCTGGTCACTCTCGATCGGTCGGGATTGCCGGTCGTGGTCGCCGACCGTGTGTTTGACGGAATTGAATTGCCGAGTGTGACGTCGGACAATCGGACCGCGGCGCGAGCGGTGGCGGAGGTGTTGATCGAGCAGGGCCATCGCAAGATCGGTGTCCTGTCGGGCGTTCGTGACAGTTTGCCCGCCAAGACCCGGCTGCAAGGCTTGAACGATGCAGCCCAGCACGCGGGGTTCAACCTCGACCCATCGTATCTGGCGGGAAACGCGTTCACCGAGCAATCCGGCTACGACGCGACGCTCGAATTGTTGGATCGACATCCCGAGATGACCGCGATCTTTGCGATGTGCACGCCGGCGGCGATCGGTTCGATGCGAGCGTTGGCCGAACGCGGAATCGCGATCCCGCACGACATGTCCATCGTCGCCTTCGATGACCATCCCTTTGCCGAACTGATGAAAACCCCGCTGACCGTTTCGGTTCAAGACATTCCCCGACTGGGTCGACTGGCCACCGCAGTCTTGTTGAAGCGATTGAACGTGAATCCGAGCGCTGATTCCAGCGCTGAATCGAGCGGTCAAGAGCTGCCCCCGCTGAGCACTCCTTCGGAGCTGCAATCTGCCTCGTCGCTGTGGAAGGTCCCCACCACGCTCTTGCAGCGGTCGTCCGTTGCTGCCCCACGTCACTAACGCGACCATGCACCACCTTCGCGAACCGCTCCACGTTCGTTCCCTTTGAATTGTTTTTCGATTTCAACATCCTGCCGGCCGGCTGATCATTCCATGTCTTCCCCCGTTACAAGTCCCCACGAACGTTCCAAACCGAAGATTGCGGTGTTGGGATCCATCAACATGGATCTGGTGATTCGATGCGATCGGTTACCCAAGCCCGGCGAGACCGTTGCGGCTCGATCGATGACTGAAGTCCCCGGAGGAAAGGGTGCCAATCAGGCCGTCGCGGCGGCGCGCTGCGGTGGTGCGGTGCAAATGATCGGGCGTGTCGGCGACGACGGGTTCGGGCAAAAATTGCGCAACAACCTGCTGCAGGAATCGATCGATTGCAGTGCCGTCTTGACCGCCCAGGGGTGTGAAAGTGGACTCGCGATCGTCAGTGTCGAAAACAGCGGCGAGAACGCGATCATCGTGATCCCCGGAGCCAACGCGCGGCTGTCGGCCGAAGACATCCACCGCAGCGAATCCATCCTCGCCGGTTGCGACGTGTTGATGGTCCAATTGGAAACACCGCAGCCGACGGTGTTGGCGGGCATTCAAGCGGCCAAGCGGGCGGGGGCCAAAGTGATCCTGGATCCCGCTCCGGCGGCAACGCTTGCCGAGGAACTGTTCGACGTCGATCTGATCTGCCCGAACGAATCCGAAGCGACCGCGATCGTCGGCGGCCGTCTGGAAACGATCGATGACGCGGCCGAGATTGCCAAGCGTTTGCACGCCAAGGGGCCGGCGGCGGTCGCGATCACGTTGGGGGCGCGCGGGACCATGCTGTACGACGGGCAGACCGCTGAACTGATCGAGTCGATCAAGGTGGACGCCGTCGACACGACCGCCGCCGGTGACGCGTTTGCCGGCGCCGTGGCTGTCCGTTGGGCGCAAACCGGGTCGCTTCGCCAAGCCATCCAGTGGGCCAATCTGGCCGGTGCCCTGGCCGCCTCCCGCGCCGGAGCGCAGCCGAGTTTGCCGACCCATCAACAAATCGATTCCCTGTCTTCGTAGTGCTTTCTTCCCCGTTTCCTTTCCCGCCAACGAGTTTTCCATGCGTCACTTCTTGCTTCCGATCCTGTTCGCCGTCGCGGTGGCAGGATGTTCGTCGAAATCCGACACGTCGACTGCCCAGTCCAATTCGGGGGACACAAACGAGCGTCCCAAAGTCGCATTGATCATGAAGTCTTTGGCCAACGAGTTTTTTTCGACGATGGCCGAAGGTGCCAAGACGCACCAAAGTCAGCATGCCGATGAGTATGAATTGATCGTCAACGGCATCAAAGACGAACGAGACCTGAGCCGGCAAGTGGCGTTGGTGGATGAAATGGTTGCCGCCGGTGCCGACGCGATCGTGATCGCCCCGGCCGATTCCAAGGCGTTGGTCCCGTCACTGCGAAAAGCGATCAACAAGGGCGTCGTCGTGATCAACATCGACAACCAGTTGGACGCCGAAGTGCTTGCCAGCGAAGGCGTGACGATTCCGTTTGTCGGTCCCGATAACAAAGCCGGCGCGAAGCAGGTCGGTGACTACCTGGCTGGCAAGTTGGCCGCCGGCGACAAGGTGGCGATCCTGGAAGGCATTCGGACGTCGTTCAACGCTCAGCAGCGACTGGCGGGTTTCGAAGCTTCCATGAAAGCCGCCGGCGTCGAAATCGTTTCCAGCCAAAGTGCCGAGTGGGAGATGGCCAAAGCGAATTCCATCGCGGCGTCGATCTTGAGCGAGCATCCGGACATCAAAGCCATCTTGGCGGCCAACGATTCGATGGCACTCGGCGCGATCGCCGCGGTCAAGTCCGCCGGGAAGACGGGCGAGGTGCTGGTCGTCGGATTCGACAATATCTCCGCCGTCCAACAGGCCATTCGTGATGGAAAGATTTTGGCGACGGCCGATCAATACGGTGACAAGCTGGCGGTATTCGGGATCGAAACGGCGCTGCAATTGGTCAACGGCAAAACCGATCAGCCGAGTGACGTCGAAACGCCCGTCGACCTGGTGACGGCAGAAACACTGTGAGCGTTTTGTTGGATGCAGCCGGGATGACGAAACGTTACGGCAACGTGACGGTGTTGCGTGACGTCGACTTCGATTTGCGCAGCGGCGAGATTCACGCGCTGCTCGGGGCCAATGGTGCCGGAAAGTCAACGCTGTGCAAGATGATCGCCGGGCTGACCGAGGTGACCGCCGGCGGCATGCGGATCGAAGGTGACGTGTATGCACCGCATCACAAACAGGCTGCCGAATCGGCCGGCGTGCAGATCATTCAACAGGAATTGAACCTGATTCCCACGCTCAACGTCGCCGAAAACCTGCTGCTCAATCGGCTCCCTTCGTTCGCCGGGATCGTTTCAAGTCGCACGCTGCATCGCCAGGCACGCGCCGCACTGGACCGGTTGCAATTGGACGACGTGGACACCTACGCGTTGGTCAGCCAGCTCGGCGTCGGACATCGACAGATGGTGGAGATCGCCGCGGCGCTGGCACGCGAGTGCAAGATCCTGATTTTGGACGAACCCACCGCGGCGCTCAGTGGCAGCGAGACGCAGCTGTTGTTCGACCAGCTCAGTCAGCTGCGTGATCGCGGCGTCGGCATGATCTACATCTCGCACCGTCTGGACGAAGTCAAACAGATCGCCGACCGCGTCACCGTGCTGCGGGACGGACGTCACGTCGGCACCGAAACCGCCGAATCGATGAGTACCGACCAGATGGTCCAACGGATGAGTGGCGAGCTTGCCGATGAACGGTCCGACGAACAGCCGGATGCCGAAACCCGTCAACGCGCTACGTCGTCGTCGGTCTCGGCGGACGAATCAGATCAGCGTAACGATTCGACC
>NZ_JBFHKV010000918.1:0-3569 GCF_041595215.1 Stieleria sp.
GAAAACGCCAGGCCGCTGCTTTCGGTCAGTAACGGGGCGTCGAGTTCCAGAAACGCGTGCCCCGCCACAACGGCTTCGTTCTTCGGTTCCCAGGCGTGGATGTTCGCCGGCGTCAAACAAACAAACCCCGGTAGCCAGACTACCAGGAACGCGAAGGAACATGCGGTGGAAAATCGACGTAGCGTCGTGCGACGTTGCATGGATCAGCTTGTGGTTGTTTCCGTCTCCGATCCGACACGAGGCGATTGCCTCACCGGATGCCATTCATTTCCGGAAGCCATTAATTTACTGTGACTTGAGCTGCGACATCACCTGTTGCACGATTTTCTCGATCACTTGATTGGAAACCCGTGGCGTCGGCGCGTCGACAAATTCTTTCAACAAATCATCGATCTGCCGCTGGGCTTCGGCAATGGCTTCCTTTTGCCGCTCAGAAATCGGGACGCGTCCCGGACCGAGATCCCAACCGCGAGACCGGGCGCCGGCGCGGAACCCTTCGGGGAACTCGCTGATCGAGATCATTGCGTCGAATAGCGGCAGCAACTGGTATTGCAACTTCATCGCCTGGTCGATGTCGCCGGCAACCACGCTGCGGTGAATCGCACGAGTCAGTTCGGGGACGACACCACTGGTCGCGTTGGTCCCGCCATTGGCGCCCACCACCAGCATCGGCACCAAGGCCGCATCCCAGCCCGTCAGGAAACAAAAGTCTTCGCGGATCGGACGGATCTGCGAGATCATCCGCATCATGTTCGGCAAGTCACCCGAGCTGTCTTTGATGCCGACCACGCGAGGGCATTCCGATGCCAAACGCACCACGGTGTCGACGGAAATCGGCGACGCAAACAGGGGAATGTTGTACAGCGTCACGTCCACCGAGACGGCATCGGCGATCTCGCGGAAATACGCGTAAACGCCTTGATCGGAAAGCCGGTAGTAAAACGGGGCGACGATCGCGACCGCTCGCACGCCCATGGCACCGTAGGCTTCACACGCCGCAATCGTCTCCTTGGCATTCGCCTCGGCGGCACCGGCCAAGACCGGCACGCGGCCGGCGGTCTGGTCCACCACCACCTCGACGATCCGCCGCCGCTCTTCGGCGGTGAACCGAATGAATTCGCCCGTGCTGCCGTTGGGGTACAGCCCATCGACGCCTTTTTCGATCAACCAGTCCACGTATCGACGCAATGTGTCTTCGTCGACACGACCGTCACGATCGACAGGCGTGATGTTGGGGGTCAAGATTCCGGTGATTGGGGTGGGCATCAATACGCAGCGAATTCGAGGATGAAAATGTCTTCCGAAAGAATAGTTCAGAGCTAGAGCGTGGGGTAAGCATCTTGCTTGCCATTACGGCGGAAAACCAGGCGACCGCAAGCTGGAAGCGTACGCCACGTTCGCAAGCTGGAAGCGTACGCCACTTTCGCAAGCTGGAAGCTTACGCCACGGGGTGGGTTAGGCGAGCAGTTCTCGGACCACTCGCGCCGGTTCGACGCCGGTCAGTCGCTGATCGAGCCCCTGGAATTTCACGCTCAATCGAGTGTGATCGAACCCCAGTTGATTCAGAATCGTGGCATGCAAGTCGCGGACATGCACGCGATCACGCGTCACGTTGAAGCCGAATTCATCGCTCTCGCCCAGCGTCGTGCCCGCCTTCATCCCGCCGCCGGCCATCCACATCGTGAACGCGTTGGGGTGGTGGTCGCGACCGTCATTGCCGCCGCCCTGAACCATCGGCGTGCGTCCAAATTCGCCGCCCCAAATCACCAACGTCTCCTCCAACATCCCGCGTCGCTTCAAATCTTGAATCAACGCTGCACAGGCCTGGTCGGTGTTTTGGCAATTGGTTTTCAATCCGCCGACCAGATTGCCGTGCTGATCCCATGCTTCATGAAACAGCTGAACAAATCGAACGCCACGCTCGACCAGTCGCCGCGCCAATAAACAGTTTTTGGCAAAGGACGGTTGATCGGGATCGGCACCGTACAGGTCCAGCGTCTGCTGCGATTCCGATTGGATGTCCATCAATTCCGGCGCGGACGATTGCATGCGGTACGCCATCTCGAAGGAATTGATGCGCGTCGCGATCTCGGGATCACCGGTCAATGCCAGACGCTGCTGATTGAGTGCCGTGATCGCGTCCAACGCGTCGCGCTGCGCACGTGCGTCGACCCCCGGCGGATTGGACAGATACAGCACCGGATCACCGACGCTGCGGAGCTGCACGCCGGAATACATGGTCGGCAAAAAACCGCTGCCCCAGTTGCTGTTGCCACCACTGGGCCCCTTGCTGCCGCTGCTGAACACCACGAATCCCGGCAGGTCCTTGGACTCACTGCCCAACCCGTAGAGCGTCCAGGCACCCAGGCTGGGCTTGCCAAACAATTGCGACCCGGTGTTCATCATGATCTGCGCGGGCGCGTGGTTAAATGCGTCGGTCGTCATCGATTTCACGATCGTCAATTCATCGGCGACCTTCGCAGTGTGCGGCAGGATCTCGCTGATCTCCGCACCGCTCTCTCCGTGGCGGGCGAATTTAAATTTCGGTCCCAGCAGTTTTGAATTCGGGTCGATGAATGCCGCCCGATAACCTTTCAGTAGTTCCGCCGGCGGCAGCGTGCCGTCGAACTTGGCAAGCTGTGGCTTGTAGTCGAACAATTCCAGATGGCTGGGCGCCCCGGCCATGAACAGAAAGATCACGTTCTTGACTTTGCCGGGGAAATGCGGCTGGCGCACGGCAAGCGGATCGGCCGTCGACGCGGCACCGGATTCTTCAGCCATCAGCTGTGCGGCCGCAATCGCGCCCAACCCGACGCCACAATCTTTCAAGAACCAGCGCCGCGATCGATTCAGGTTATTCATCATCTATATCTATTCTCGTGTGATCGTTTCATCCAAGTTCAGCATCACGCGACAAACCAGCGACCAAGCCGCCAATTCCGTCGCATCCAAATCGTCCAGGGCCAGCAGCGGAGCGGAAGACAGGATGGATTCCGCGGAGAGTTCCTTCGAATCAATCCGTTCGCGTTGACGTGCCAGGTAATCAGTCAACACACGTTGTTCTGCGCCGCTCGGTGCACGTCCGACACACCGCTGGAAAGCGAACCGGATGCGTCGGCCGTCGTCGACCGATTCGTTTTCATCAGCACTATCTTCCGTAACATCACATTCACGCATCGTCTTGGCCGCCAGCGCGATCGAGCACTCCAGAAACATCGGTTCGTTGAGTGACGTGAGCGCTTGCATCGGCGTATTGGACGTGCTGCGACGGACACAGGACAGGATGCCGGGGAGGGCGTCAAAGTTTTCCAGCATCGGATAGGGGACGCTGCGAAACCGAAACGTGTACAACGCCCGCCGGTAACGCTGGTCGTCTTGGGCGACATCCCAGACCTTGGGGCCGTAGCTGACCGGCGGGGTGAACAAGAACTCCGGCGCCGGCGGGTAAACGCTCGGTCCGCCCACGTTGCGGTTGAGCAATCCGCTGGCCGACAAGGTGATGTCACGCACCGTTTCGGCGGGCACCCGAAAGCGTGCTCCCCGCGCCAACAGTCGGTTGTAAGGATCGC
>NZ_JBFHKV010000919.1:0-3559 GCF_041595215.1 Stieleria sp.
CGCAATTCACCGTACAGATCTTGCAGATCGTCGACCGTCATCGGCCGAGCTTTCGTCTTGTCGTTCAAGCAAGTTCACCGCCAAGAGGAAACAGAAGCGAGGAGACCAAAAGTTTAACAACCTTTGGTCTCGGCGTGTCAAGCTTTCGGGCAGGCAGGACAAGGAGTCGGCCACCAATCGCACGGGTAGACGTGTTGGTGTGCAGGCTTCAGCCGCCCACTTTCGCTGCGTCGCAGCGACCGGGAATCGCCTCAAGGCTAGACACCAACGGGTGCTGAAACCCCAGCGACCAAGCACTACGGCAGCGTGGCGAGTCCCCGGTCGAGCAGCTCGATGGCGTGATCGATGTGTGCTTGGGTCGTCGTTGCCGGTGGCGGCAGAAACCGGATGCGTGTCGGATCGCCGCCGCAGACGAATCCCAGCAAGCCGATGTCAAACAGGTGCATCATCAACTTCTTGGCGAAGTCGAAACTGCCATCGCCGGGGGTGAGCGCCACCATCATGCCTTCGCCATACGGGCCGCGGACCAGATCGGGATACTTTGTTGCCAGGCTCGCGAGCGCGTCTTGAAACGAGGACGCCAATTGCATGTTCTGGCCCGAGGGTCCGAAACAATTATTGCTTTCAAGGCGATTGAGCATTTCGATCCCGGTGGCGATCGACGCGGTCGCTCCGGTGAAGGTCTGGCTGAGGATCGGGCCGGTCGGTTTCATTTCGCTACTGTACAGCGTCGCGCAGACCTGGGTGATCTTTCCGACGGTGACGATGTCGGCGAACGCGTCGAGCCCGTAGTGCTGGAACGCGAAGGGGCGACTGGTCCTGGAGAAGCTTTGGACTTCATCAAAGATGATCGGCACGCCGGCGTCCTTAAGCGGCTGACAAAGCGCGGTGAAGAACTCGTGGCTGCCGGGGTAATAGCCGCCTTCACCGGCGATCGGCTCGGCCCAGAACGCGGCATAGCGTCCGGGATGACGTTTCAACAATCGATGCAGTTCATCGACCGCCCAGCGCGTGCTTCGCTCGGGATTGGCGGGATCACGAAAGGGCAAGTAGTCGACCGGGAACGTCAGCGGCAATCCCATGCGATAGTTCGGTCGGTCGGTCAGGGTCGCCATCGCAAAGGTGCGTCCGGCAAAGGCATTGTCAAACGCCAGGACGCGATCGGCGGGCGTCTTGTGATGCATCGCGATCTTCAGCGCGTTTTCATTGGCCATCGCGCCGCTGGTCGACAGCAGGCAGTGCGGCAGCTCCGCCCCGGACGCCTGGGCCAAGGCCGTCAGCTTTTCCATCATCACGACGCTGGCCGGATTCTGTTGCAAGTTGCCTTGCATCACCGTGTCTTCGATCGCCGCATCGATCGCCGCGGCGACCATACCGGGGTCACTGTGGCCGGCGCCATGGACACCGATGCCGCAAATAAAATCCAATTTGACGCTGCCGTCGGCCAGTTCCACGTAGGGACCGCGGCCGAGACCGGAGGACAGGTAGGGCCAGATCGGTGGTCCGCCGCGAACGGCCGACAATCGGTCGATCAGATCGGCGAAGGTGGATTTCAAGGATTCGGCCGAGGGACGCACCGACAATCCACTGGCATGATCACCGATCGCTTCGGCGACCAAACGTTTGGCCTGGGCGAGACGGGGGTCGTTTCGAAGGGCATCAGCGACCGTTTCGGTCGATTCGTTGGCGGATTGGCTCACGAAGGTCAGCTCGGCGGTGATCGTCGGTGAAAGAGGACAGAAAGGCACGTCGGGAGTAATGTAACCAAAGCCGGGCAACAGGTTCAGCCTTGGGTCACACGATGCGTTGAATTGGGAACAGCGACTCAATCAACAAACCGTTGGCGGCTTCCGCTCCGATTCGAACGTCAATGATGTGGTGCCGCGGAAGACTAGTCAGCCGGCGGCTACCAGACCCCTGCCTTTTCCAATTGTTTGGTCACCTTACCCGCCCAATCGTTGTTCGATGCCGGCGAGGCGGGGCTGGGGTGCAGGATGCGAGTCACTTTCGCGCGGCAGCCTTCGACCTGGACGGCCCGCTTGAGACAGGCTTCGGCATAGACGCCGACACCGACCAGGTGATCCGGGTCCAAGGTGCGGATCACGGTCAGCAAGTGCGCATCGCAGATCGCAGTGAGCCGTTCACGTTCCTCCGGCAGCAGTTTGTCGGGCGTGCGATTGCGGGCCGATTCTTCCATGAAAACCAGCGGGCAGTAATTGAGCACAAAGTGGTCTTGAAAGAAGGCGTCGGGCGTTTGGAAACGCTCTTGAAACAGGCCCCACAAGCGACGCCCGCTGACTTCGCTTCGCCGGCATTGGAATCCTTCGACCGGGCGTTTTTCGTGTTCGATCGGGGGTTTGCCGACCGGCTCGTCGATCTGCATCCAGTCGCGCACCGCGGCGACTTCACCGAATGGGACTCCCGTTTGGGCCATTCCCCAGGGTCCCGGGTTCATCCCCAACAGGACAACCTTGACGTCCTCGCTGACCTGCCCCAGATAGGCCTGGTGAGATTTCCAGGCGTAGGCGAGCGGATTGTAGACGTGGGTGACCGGCTCGGCGAAGGAAAGCAGGTCGACCGAATCAGAAAGCTCCCGTGCGGCCCGGACGAGCGCCCGAACATTGCTGTTTGTCGCGTTGCGGTTTGTCATCAGATCAGACCGCCAGGTACTCTTCGATCGCTTCGTTCAACACGTCGACCATCGGTTGCTTTCCCGTCCAGCGCTGGATGGATTCGAGCAGGATGCCGATCCGCGCTTGTTCGCGGCCGAGGACGGTGTAGCCGAGCGAGCGGATTTGATCGAGGTCGTTTTCCGGGTTGGCAAAATCCACCACCAGCGTCGCGTTCTGGCAGCGAGGCCACTGGGACACGTCGACCGTTTCGGCGATCGCGATCAATCGGGCGTGCTCGATCGCCTCGGTCGACGCCCAGGCGATCGGAGAGTGTGACTGTTCCGAAGCGATCTTGGAGGGGAAACTCGGATCGGGGGTACCGATCCAAAGCAGCGGCCCGATTTCCGTTTCGAGTGATTCGAAGTGCTTGCGAATTTCGGTTTCCAGCCACGTCGACAGAACGTTTTCGGTGTGCCATCGGCTCTCCGAGGGGTTTCCCCGCCAGTACAGATCGGACCGCTCAGCCCCCTCGTCCAGACGGGTGACCAGATTTTGGTCCAGCAGCAATCCGCGAAAGCCGAGCACTTCGGCCCCCGCGATCGCTTCGTCGATGCGGTCCGGGGGGACGTCACAGGAGAAGACCCGCCAGCCGACATCCATCGACGCGAAGGCTCGCTCGAGGGCAAACTGGGCCGGGTTTCCGGCAATGGGATGCCCGAGGACCAAAACGACGGGCTCGGTGATGCCGTCCATGACGCAAGCGAATTCGCGAGGAGGGTGGATGCGGGTGTGATCGAACGCGGTCCGTAGTCTGACCGGCAGGCATGCGACTTGGCAAGTCGGGGTGATCGCCCCCTCGCTGCGGCGCAGCGAAACGGGCGGCTGAAGCCTGCACACCAGCAGGTCACCTAAGCGATGATGTCCGTCGCCACGTTCCCGTAAACGTC
>NZ_JBFHKV010000920.1:0-3552 GCF_041595215.1 Stieleria sp.
AATGCCGTTAGCAACTGTACCATCGGGAGACAGATAAACGACATCGGTCCAGTTGCCGCCGGTGGCTGCATCGCCAAGATTCTGGGCCGTCCAACGGACGGTGACCTCTCGGCCGGGTTGGATTGATTCATCGCTGATGGACGCGGAAGTGAAGACCAGGTCCGGCGTCGGGGCGGGATCGATTCTGATCGCGGCGGAGACAAGGTTATTGGCCTCATCGAATTCAATGATCGAACCGCCCGCATCGGTTGCGAACAGCAAGTAGAAATCGCCGATGGCGTCCCGAGGCATCGTCACGTCAAGCTGCGCGTCGTAGCTCGCTTCGGTCGCCAAGTCGGCCGTCCGGCTGAACTGGGCGAGCAATGTGTCCGAGGCGTCGAGGGTTTGATCGGTGGACAGATAAACCCGATCGCTCCACGAAGCTTCCGCGGACGCTAGCCCCAGATTCTTCACACGCCACGAAACGGGAATCTGCTCATCCGTTTGCGCCGTGGCAGTGGCCGTCAACACCTCGATGCTCAAGTCGGGTTGGGGTTGGGCGTCAACGGAAGCGGAATTATTGTTCTCATCACACTCGACCACGATGCCGGTGCCCGTGCCGTTGTCATCGGCAACAACCCAGAGCTGCGCAAACCCGCTGGGAACCGTGATGGTGACGTCTTCGAACTCACCGGGCCCCAGGATCGATGTCGAAGCCGCTGTTCCAATCAGAACTCCACCGGCACTTGGGTCCCCGTTGTAGACAGCGACGGGAACTCCGACCGGCGTGTCGGCGGAGCCTCCATTTCCGATTCGTGCGACAACATCCACCGAAGCACCCGAAGCACCCGAAGCATTCGTTCGAATGAAAGAAGCGGTCAGGTCGGGGGCGGGAAGTCCCGTTGCTCCAAAGACATCAATTTCCTGCCAAGCGACCCAAGACGGAGAAGACGTCGTCAAGATCTGAATGTACCGGCCTTCGATCGGCTGATCAAAGTTGATTTGAAACGCTTCACGATTGGTCGTGGCGGAAGTCAAGCGTTTCGCCCGCACGGCGTTCAATCTGGTGTTACCGATGGGCGAATCGGAGACCCAGACTTCGTGAGTGGTTGTCGCCGTCGAGGGAGCCTGCACGGGTATTAAGTTAACGCGTGACAACGGAATCCTTCGACCTAAATCTGCTTCAATCCACTGTTGCGGAAATCCGCCCGCATTCCATGACGCACCCGTGCCGTCGAACGCATTGAAAGGAACATTGTTGTCATTCCAAAAACCACTGGCGGTCACGGCGGTGGCGTAGAGATTGTCCGATACGTCGGCCACTGTGGTCCCGGCGACGCATTCGTGCCGAGCGTAATTGTTCATCTCATCGAGTTCGTGGATCGCATTCGTGCTATCAACAACGCCCCAAATCACGTTGTCCACGAATTGAACGTCGCCCGAGAGGGTTGCGGAGACGGGAGTACTTGCACCCGAGGCCAGCGGCCCGGTGACAATGGCACTTCCCAGCAGATTGTCGACGGATGCATCGAAAAGCCCATCCAGGTTTGCATCTTCGAAGAAAGCGACTTCGATTGCCCCCGTCACATCGATCGGTCCAACGTTGGTGACTGTCGCAGTGATCTCGCCTTGGACCGTCAAGTTTTGCGAGTCATAGTTCAGCGCACTCGTATCGACGTCGGTGAGCGTCAACTCATACGTGTCGGTCCCCACATTGACAGCCGAAATCGGATTGAGTTGGATCGCGTTGTAAAGCGGATCGGCACTACTGGTCGCGGTAAAGGTGATTTGGTAGGGAACGTTGCCGTCGTCGAGCAAGTCGTCGACTCCGGTGACCGTGAAGGTCCGGGGCTGATTCCAATTATTTGGTGTGAAAGTGTAAATTGCCGGTGCAATCGATGCTTCCGTCTGGTCACTGACGTTGACATCGATCGACACGTCTTGGAGCGGTTGGCTGTCCAAGGCAATCGAAAATACGCCAACCCCACCCGCCTCGGTGGTTTCGAGCGTCGCTGGCGCTGACACGGTGATGCCTGCGGTATCGTCGTCCACATTAGTCAAGTTCAGTTGCTGATTTGCGAGACTTGCGTAGAGCGAATCAGCGGAACCGGAAACGCTGATCGTGACGTCATAGGCAATGTCGCCATCGTCCACAGAATCGTCTTGTCCGATGACGAGAATGTTACGTGGTTGATCCCAGTCATCGGGCGTGAACACGATTGCTTCGATGGACGGTTTGCCTTCGGTCTCGTCGCTTGAATTGATTGCGATCGTCACGTCGGCCGTGGGCTGACTGTCAAGCACCACCGTAAGCTCGACTGGAGGAGATTCGGGTGCGAGCGTCAGCGTCGGATCGCCGAAGATCGAATGATCACTAAAATACGCTCCGCGATCAGTCGCGATCAACGTGAGAAAACGATCACTGTTCGCTAGCGTGGTACTCAGCATCTGGGAGCCGTTGCCATCGAGGCTCACTTGATTGCGAATGCTCCCGTCAACGACCACACTGAATTCAACGCTGCCAGAGTCACCCTCGATCGCAACCAGCGTCGAGAAGCTGCTTGCTTCGAGCCCAGGATGAGCCGACTCGAATGCGTCGAGATCGAAGGTAATTGCCTTATTGGCGTGGAATCCGATCCGGGAATTCGTTGGATGAACCGTTGCAACGCTCTGGTTGTTTCCGTTCCAAATGTGATCCCACGTCCTTGAATCGCCATCTCCGACTCCAGTCACCGTCAGTCCGGTGGATGAAACGGTGATCGATGTGCTTCCGGACGCTCCACCGTCAGGGACAAAGACACCATCAATAAACGACGACGTGGGTACAGCAGTGAATACGTTGGTGGAGCCGTCGGCTAGCAGGGTACCCGTTTGCGTTGAAACAATTTCTCCAGTCAGCGGATTTATTCCCCGGCTTCCACCCGTCCCAGTGCCGTCGCCACCCCCGACAACATCCGCCAGGTCCAGCACGACAGTCGTCAATCCGGAGCCTGATTCTGACGTCTGGGTCGTTGATGGGGTGCTGACCGTAAAGCCGACTTCGTCATCGTCTACGTTGACCACGTTGACGTCCGACGGATCGAGCCCGCTGTACAAAGGATCGTCACTGATGACCGGCGAGGTGACGATCGAGTAGGGCTGATCGCCGTCGTCGACATCGTCATCCACCCCGGTGATCGTGACCGTTTGCGGAACGTTCCAGTTGCTGCTATCGAAGGTCACGGATTGAAGATTGAGAACCCCTTCGCCCGAATCGCTGGGCGCGAGATTGATCGTCACGGGCGCGGACGGGATGTCTTCGAGTTCGATCGTGAACGTCGCGCTGCCACCCGCTTCGCTGGTTTGCAGTCCGGTCAGCGGATCGATCTTGATTCCCGCGACGACGCTGGTCAGGGAATAGGTCTTGTCGGTGCGCACTGGCACCAGGGCTCGATTGCTGTCAATCGTCAATCCGTTGAACGTGGCAAAGTCGCCGGTTTGGCTCACGAACGTCAGCACATCAAAGGCCTCACCGCGACTGGGCAGAAAGGTCGGGGCGATTGTGATGTCCAGCGTTCCGTTCAGGTCAACTGC
>NZ_JBFHKV010000921.1:0-3518 GCF_041595215.1 Stieleria sp.
CCGAATTGAAAACTGGACGGTTTGAACTCACAGACGCGCGTCCGCCAAAGCTGGCTGCCATCGGTCGAGAGCGCCGTCACCACGATCGCATCGTCGGTGTGGAACGATGCGAACAATCGCTCGCCGTCATAGGCCATCGACGGAGAGGCGTGCGAGTTGTTGGGATGGATGCGAGGCGGGAGCGTGCCGCGGTGCAACACGATCTCTTGACGCAGCTTTCCAGACCGCGCGTCCAGTTCCACGACCGATTGTGTGCCGGCGTCCTCATCCGCCGTGGTCAAAAAAATCGCATCGGAAACAAAAATAGGCGTCGAATGCCCGCGGCCGGGTAATTTGGTTTTCCAGGCGACGCCTTCCCCCGTCCGCAGGTCCCAGTGCCGCGGCAACGATACATCGTCCGAGGCGTGATTGTCCGACGTTGGGCCACGCCATTGCGGCCACGGCCCCGCCTCGGGGGCCTGCCCCAAACCGACCCCACCGGCTGATAGACTGAGGCAAAGGATGGCGATCAAGCCGAGCCGATTCGTCGGTGCGTTGGAATGTTTCATTTTAGAACTGTAGAAGCGAAACGGAATCAATGATAGGTTTTCACGCATCGGCCTGGTCACTTGTTCGTCTTGATCACTCGGCGGTTCCAACGGATCGCTCGGCGGCTGCGGGCGACTGACTCGTTGGAGACGGCGAGCTACAATGGCCCGAAAACTTACTTTGAATAGGACAACAGAGCGTATGCGTGCGGGAATCGTCGGCGTCGGGTTCATGGGCTGGATTCACTATCTGGCTTACCAGCGAAGTGATCAAGCTGACTTGGTGGCTTTCTGCAGTCGAAACGAAGCAAAACGTGGCGGCGATTGGACGGGGATCAAGGGTAACTTTGGGCCTCCCGGCGAGCAAATCGATGTTTCCGGCATGAACGTGTACGAATCACTCGACGCGATGTTGGCCGATGATTCGATCGATTTGATTGACATCTGTTTGCCGCCAAGTTTGCACGCCGAAGCGATCGAAAAATCAATCGCCGCCGGAAAAAAAGTGCTGTGCGAGAAACCGTTGGCTTTGACCGCCAACGATGCGCGGCGGCTGGCGGAACTCGGCGGCCCCGGCGACGTGATGGTCGCCCACGTGTTGCCGTTCATGCCCGAGTTCGGGCTGTTGGTCGACGCCGCACGGGATGGTCGCTTCGGACGGCCGATCGCGGGACGATTCAAACGCACGATCTCACCGCCGGATTGGATTCCGGATTTCTACGATCCGACCAGTGTCGGCGGGCCGCTGATCGATCTGCACGTCCATGACGCCCATTTGATTCGCGTCTTGTTCGGGATGCCCGACTCGGTGGAAAGCAGTTGCATACGTAAAGACTCGGTGCCGAAGTTCTACGAAACGCTGTTCCGCTATCCCGACGGGCGACCGGTTTCGGCCGGCGGCGGCGTCATCGATTCTCCGGCGCGGGGCTTCACCCACGGCTACGAAGTCTCCTTCGAACGGGCAACGATTCAGTTTGAATTCGCCGCCTATGCCGACGAAACCACGGCGACCATCCCGCTGGTGATTCTTCATCAAGACGGCCGCGTCGAACGACCTGATCTGGGCGACGGCGATCCGATCTCCAGCTTCGTCAAGGAACTCGACGCGGCGGCCGAATCGATTCGTAGCGGTGAAGTGTCGCCCTTGCTCGATGGCAATCTGGCCGCCGACGCCATACAAATCTGTCAGTGGCAGGTTTAGACGCTCTTCTGCTTTCGCTGCACTTCGATTTCATCGAACGTGTACAGCTTGCCTTTGCCGGCGCCGGGACACTCCTCGCATGTCTCCCGCCATGCTTTCTTGGTCTCGATCGTTGAATCCCAGAACGGCCAGGTCCGGCACTGAATCGGGCGTGCCTGGTAAACCAAGCACGTCCGCTGCTGGGGATCCAACAAGATGCAATCGCCGTCGGGATACTCACGCAAACTCTTTTGCGCACCGACGCGGCGGACGAATTGGGATTCAAATTCGTCGACCGACAAACTCATCGCTTCGGCCATCGCATCGATCTCGTTTTGTTCGACCCAGACGTAGCCCGGATCGCCACTGCAACACGCTCCGCACTGCGTGCATTCGAACCGCAAACCGTCGTGGTACCAGGGGCGTTGAGTGTTGCTCGGCATGATGATTGGAAACAGAAATGAACTTGGCGATGCGGTGGTACGGGAGGCGCGCCGGCCAGTTGATTCAAGCCCGCACGCGTTAGCAAGGGGCCACGCGGCGTCCCTCGCCGACGCATCGCGGCTGACCTGATCGCGTTGCATTCGAAAGATCGACTCCATCAACAGGCCGGCGCGTGGCCGGCTCGAAGACGGGTCGAGCCGTAAAGGGCACCGATTGTAGCGAATGGTAGCGTCCTGACAGCGGCCTTCAATCGGCGCAAGCAAAATCTACTGGACAAACTTTGGCGACGCGGCAAAGTTTGACGAGTCCACTCTTGCACGACGAGAGTGCCTGCCCCTCCCAATCCTGCGGGCAACTCTCGTCGTCGCACTCAATGGAATGGATCACTGGTCAGGCGGCCCGGATGCCAAGTCACTCGCAGATGTCACGCGAGTCTGTTTTCTTCCCGAAGCATCGTCAATGGAGCTGCGTGCCGTGAAGCTGTCATTCCCAATGGACCCCGTCGGCCCTTCGCTGATGACGCAAAACCGAGCCCTCCATAATCCACCGATTGCCGTGCCCTCCTCTGGACTCCCCTCCCACCAGAACCCAGCAATTGAAACGGATTACCTGCTCGTTTGCGAAGCCTACTCGCGCTCGCTCACCGATGGACGGTGGCGATTCACACTCGAAGCGGCCGACGGGGAATTGATTTTAGATGCCGAAGACCAAGAACTCGGCGACCTCAATCGGCTGACGTTGTTGGCAGCCGTGCGGGGACTGGAATCACTCGAAGGCCCCAGCGCGGTGACGCTGTTGAGCAACAATCGCTACCTGATTCGTTCGCTCTCCAACTCGCTGCCCCGCTGGCGTCAAAACAACTTTCGCTGGGAACACTTCGGCCGGCGGATCGATGTGCAGCACGCCGACCTGTGGCGCCGGATCGATCGCACCCTGGCGATTCATCGCGTGCAAGCCTGCCTGGTCAGTTCCTGTCTGGTCAGCCACGGGCACCACGCTCTCGGCCAAGACGCTGATCTCGATCCGACCACCCGTTCGGCTTCGGTGCGACTGCCGCGGCAGTCCTCGCCGGCCGATCCATCCCACTACCGCATCGACCCACCGGCAAGCCAGTCACGTCTGGGCAACCTCCCAAACACAGCGCCCAACGCATCACAACACAACGTTCGCAGCAGCGTTCCGGCCCCCAGCCGACGGTTGCGTCGGCTGATCAACGGCGACGCGGCCGCCCCCCCGACACCATCCAGCCTCCGCCGCCGCGGACGGTTTACTGCCGAAGACCTGGAATCGGAATAAACCGGGACATCCCGCTCCCGACCATCGCCGCGGCGTGCCTCGTTGGCAGTTCGCACCCCTGACGGTTTGCC
>NZ_JBFHKV010000922.1:0-3501 GCF_041595215.1 Stieleria sp.
CACGGTTGCCGCCGACGGAATCCCCAACACCTCGGCCGCTTCCAGCAATGACTCGGTAAACTGCACCGCGTCCTCACCGGAGGGAACCACCGGAACCAGCTTTTCTTGAAAGTCGATCACCAGCACGGCCGAACGATCGGCAAACAAGCGGCGCGGAGACAACTGGTGCGGCATGCTGAACCTTGGGGTGAGAGTTTTGCGATCGAGTCTCAGTCGCCCGACTTCGATTTGCCGCTCGGTTTGGATTTTGAATCGCTGGACTTGGATTCCGACTTCGTCTCCGACGTCGACTTCTTGTCCGCTTTGGCAGCCTTCTTGTAGCCCTCACTGCGATAATCGGTTTGATAGAAACCGCTGCCCTTGAACACGATCGCGGCACCGCTGCCGAACAACCGCTTCAGTTTCAATTTACCGCACTCCGGGCATTTCTTCTTGACCGGGTCGTTGATGCCTTGGAACAACTCCATTTCATGTCCGCAGGCACCGCATTCGTAGTCATAGGTCGGCATCGATGTGATTCCAATGATAGATGAATTGCAAAACCAAACTGTCCGTTAGGCAGGTCCCGTGCTGACAACGACTTGGCTGGGTCGGATCACACGATCATGCAGCTTGAATCCACTGACGGCCACGTGTGCCACCTTGCCGCTTTCGACGTCGCTGGGGATTTGCGAAATCGCTTCGTGTACATTCGGATCAAAGACTTCGCCTTCGGCCGGAATCTCAACGACGCCGTGTTTGCCGAGCACGTCGTCCATCTGTTTGATGACCATGGCAACGCCTTCCAACAAGCCGCTGCCTTGCTCACCCGACTGTGCCGCGTCGATCGCACGATTCAAGTTATCGCGGACCTGCAACAGGTCGACGATCAAATCGGTGGAGGCGAATTTGACTTGATCTTCGAAGTCCCGTCGCATCCGCTTGCGAAAGTTTTCGGCTTCGGCCTGTGCCTGCAAGACACGCTTGTCGGCTTCGGCGGCGGCCGATCGCAACCGCTCCATTTCCTCGTCACGCGTCGGAGGCACATCGGCAACCGACTCATCGAGAAATGCTTCATCGGTCGTTTGCTGCTCGGCTGCCGAGACGTCTTCCTCGGGCGGGCTTTCGTTTTCCAGTTCTGTCTTTCCGTCACTATTCATGATTCGCTATCGCAGATTAAATGAACGTTAGAAAAATGTCCTAAAACAGGTCCGCTACCTTTTCAAGAAATGTCTTCCGATGCGGCAACACCGATTCGGAATCCAGATCGGCCAATTTCCGCAACAGCTCTTCCTGCTCTGTGGACAGATGCTTGGGGACCTCGATGAAGACTTGCACCAGCAGATCGCCGACGCGTCCTCCGCGGGGGTCGACCACGCCTTTGCCACGAACGGTGAACACCTCGCCGTTCTGTGTGCCCGGCTCGATCCGTAATTTTTCTGGCCCATCGAGCGTCGGAATTTCGATCTCGGCGCCCAACGCGGCCTGGCTGTAGGAGATCGGCAATTGCAGGATCAGACTGCTGCCGTCGCGTTTAAACAACTCGTGTTCTTTGACGGTGATGAAGCAGTAGCAATCTCCGGGCGGACCGCCGTCGGGACTCGCTTCGCCTTCACCTTGCACACGCACCCGCATCCCGTCGTCGACACCGGCGGGAATCTCGACGGTCAGTTCGGCTTTTTCGGACTGCAATCCGCTGCCACGGCAATCGCTACAGGGTTGGCTGATTTGTTGTCCGGCACCGCCGCAATGGGGACAGGCCGTTTGGACCCGCAGAATCCCCGCCGACTGCACCACTTGCCCGCGTCCGCCGCACGTCGCACAGGTTTCCGGTTGACTGCCGGGGGCGGCACCGCTGCCCGCACAGGTCTTGCAACCGACGTTGCGACGAAACGAGAGATCTTTGCTGACGCCCTTGGCGGCTTCATCCAAGGTCAACGTGACGTTACAGCGAATGTCGGCACCGCGCCGTGTTCGTCGCCGTCGACCACCGCCGCCGCCACGCCCGCCGAACAAATCGCCGAACATGCCGCCGCCACCGAACATCTCTCCGAACGCTTCGAAGATGTCTTCGACGTCGTTGAACTGGCTGTGAGCCCCATCCACGCCGGCATGCCCGAAACGGTCATAGCGAGCGCGTTTGTCGGCATCACTCAGGACTTCATAAGCCTCCGACGCCTCCTTGAACCGCTCGACGGCGTCTTCGGCTTTACTGCTGTCGGGATGGTACTTGATCGCCAGCTTTCGGTAGGCGCGATCAATCTCGACTTTGCCAGCACCCCGGTCGACACCAAGGATTTCGTAGTAGCATTGCTTTTCGCTCATCATCACTCACGGCACACGCCGTTGGGGTGGCGACGCCGCCACGTCGCATGAGGATCGGACAAAAAAGCGGGCCGCTTGCCGATGGTTAGGCAGCGACCCGCTGTAGTAAATGCAAGTCTCCAGGATCGGCTACGCGATCACGCCTTCGACAGGCAGACGGTCTTTGTCTTCCTGTTCAAAGTTCGTCACCAAAGCTTCGGTCGTCAGCAACAAACCTGCGATGCTGCCGGCGTTGGTCAACGCGGTGCGAACCACCTTGACCGGGTCGATGACGCCGGCTTTGTACATGTCGACGTACTGACCGGTGTGGGCGTTGTATCCGATGTTGGTGTCCTTCTGGCTCACCTCGTCGACCACCACGCTTCCGTCGATCCCGCCGTTGTCGGCGATCTGCTTCATCGGGGCGCTGAGTGCATGGAGCACGATTTCGACGCCGATCTTCTCGTCGCCCTTGGCTTTCGACTTGGCCGCCTGGACGGCTTCGGCACAACGCACCAAAGCAACGCCACCGCCGGGCAAGATGCCTTCTTCGACAGCCGCACGGGTCGCGTGCAAGGCGTCTTCCAAACGCGCCTTGGTTTGCTTCATCTCGGCTTCGGTTTCGGCACCGACGCTGACAACCGCAACACCACCGGCCAGTTTGGCCAATCGCTCTTGGTACTTTTCCTTGTCATAGTCGCTGTCGGTTTGCTCGATTTGAGCCCGAATCTGAGCCACACGCTGATCGATGTCGCTGCGTTTTCCGCCGCCTTCGATGATCGTGGTGCTGCCCTTGTCGACCGTCACGTTCTTGGCACGACCGAGTTGTTCCAGCGTGACGTTTTCCAGCTGGATGCCGAGGTCTTCGCTGATCAACGTTCCGCCGGTCAGCGTCGCGATGTCACCCAACATCGCCTTGCGACGATCGCCGAACCCAGGCGCCTTGACGGCACAGACGTTCAACGTGCCACGCAGCTTGTTGACCACCAACAACGTCAACGCTTCGGCGTCGACGTCTTCGGAAATGATCAACAACGGCTGGCCCGTTTGAGCCGTTTTCTCCAACAACGGAACCAGGTCGCGGATGTTGCTGATCTTCTTTTCATACAGCAGCACCAAAGCGTTTTCCAGGTTCGCTTCCATCGTGCCGGGATCGGTGATGAAGTACGGGGAAATGTATCCCTTGTCGAACTGCATCCCGTCGACGTAGTTGACTTC
>NZ_JBFHKV010000923.1:0-3494 GCF_041595215.1 Stieleria sp.
GCGTCTAGCGATTAGTTATCCGTGCTTCCGTCGTTGAGCGTTTTTGCCCCAATCGCTCCGGCGGGGGTGCGGTAACTTTCTTTCGTGCCGATCGTGGTTGCCAAAATCGCCAGCGTCGCCGCATACAGAAGGTTGGCCGAGAGCAGCCCGACGACGCCACACCAGGCCACGACCATCGCGATGCCGAGCTTGCCGGTGGCGGGTTTCCAGGCCAAAAAGATTCCGACCGGCAGGACGCACACGATCAGGGCTGTTAGCAGTTCGTAGATGATGGGCGTTTCAAAAAACGTTCCCGTGACGGTCAACAAGCGATCTTGCGCGGGCGCCACCAGCGCGTAAGCACCGGTGCCGTTCCACCAGACCGGGCTGGCAAACAAAGTCGCCGTCGTGACCAGAGCGATCAATGTCACTTGGACGGACAACAGACGGTTGGCCAGCGTCGTTCTCCAGCTGACCGGTCGAGGACTTTCCCGGTCTGACTGAACACGGCCGACGGGGGCGATCGCGACCGCCGCCAGAGAGAGACTCAGCAGCGGCTCGACCGTTCCGGCCAGCAAGACGATCCGGTTGGCCCAGCCGACGAACCAAACCCAAAGCAACACGCTCGGCCAGTTGCTCTCGCCGATGGCGCTTAGCTTCGCCGGAACCTTCCAATCAGCCAGCCGATCGCCGACGGCCACGAACAACGCCAACGCCACTCCGACCAGCAGATACAGGCGATAAACGAGCGTGGATTCGCCGAGCGCGGAGTCACCCGCCAACGCGTCCCAGATGAACAGCGGTGAAATCATCCAGCGCGCGTCGCTGGTCAATTCGGCGGTGCGAAAGAACGTCGCCAAATTCGAGCTGGACGCCGGCGCGCCGCGGGCAAACCAGGTTTCGACGTCGGCCAGTGCCGAGACAAAATAGATCGCCGCGAGGAGACAAAGTCCGCGGCGGACATTGCGGAGCGTGGCGACCGGTGACGGCGAGAACCAAAACTCCGTCCAGCGTGTAACGCAATCTCTGATCATCGCCCCACCGCCTCCCCGCCGGACGTTTTGCCAGCGGCATCGGCGTCCTGCTCTCGGGAGTACGTCGACAATCGTTTCGCCCCGATGGAAACCAATCGGACCTCGTTGGCGTCGCGAACGACGCGCGCCAGGTAGACCGGCGGCGCGGCATCATCGGCGGCCGTCGTCAGTTGCGTGGGCAACCGCACAATGCGAACCGCTTCGATCGAAGGGTCCGCGGCGACCAACGGCATCAGCAGGGCCGCCGCCAGACTCGGCCGGTCGGATTGGGCCAGCGTGGCCACCAGTCCCATCCAGCGGCCATAGCGATCCGACTCGGCCAGTCCCGCGATGCCGCTCGGCTCGATGGTGGTCCACTCGGTTTGCCGGTCGATGACCAGCGTGTCCCCGTCCGCGGCGGAGGCGAATTGCAATCGGTGGGGTTGCTCGTCAGGCGTCGCGTGCGCCAGATAAAACCGGCGACCGTCGGCGGCGAAATGCGTCGAGCGGAGGTACGGCGAAAGCAGGTCCAGCAAGCTCGAGTGGGTCGTGGAGGGTTCGATGATGGCGGTGTAAGACACAAACAGCGCGAACAGATGCACCAAAATCGCCGCGCTGATCAAGCCGGTCCAGGTGGAACTGGGCAAGGCCTGGGAATCGACCGCGGCCGCGTTCGGGGCTGAGCCGTCGTTGGCTGGGCCGGCGTTGGCTGGGCTGGCGTTCGGTGCCGGATCCGCGGGAACGGCCGCCGGGGGCTCGATGCCGCCGTCAGGGCTGTCCGCGGTCGGACCGCGTGACGTCTTAGTTGGGGGCTTGCGGCGGGCCATGCGGTTCTGCGAGCAAAAGAATCTGGGGTTCGAAGCGGTAAACCGATAGGGTAACTGCTGTCGGAGCATCCGAAAATGGATTGTGCGATCGCGGACGGATTGCCCCGGCAGCGGTCCCAATCCGGGCCTGCGTGGCAAGAGGGATCGGTTTTGGCGTAAAACTGAGCCGATTGATCCTTTTTTTCCGCGGCGAAAGAAGCCGGGTGCCCAGAGAAAAAAATCAGACCGTTGACCGAACTTTCTGCGGCGGATAAAGTCTTGATCTTGCTGGCGAATTCAGCGTCAAAACAAATGCTGAATTTGCCGCGACACCATCACGGTGGGTGTAGCTCAGTTGGTTAGAGCACCGGATTGTGGTTCCGGATGTCGCGGGTTCGACCCCCGTCACTCACCCTGTTTCTTCGTCGGCGCGAAACGCCGACCGGCCCGGCGTTATCGCCGGTAACTGTTTGGCGCCCGCTGGTCGCGAACGTCGTCAACAGGATTGACGCTTTCGTCGATGTTCTCCGATCCACGTCGACGCCCCGCGTTTTAACCGCGCAGGAAAGCCCGCGCTGCATCGGGGGAGACGAGCGTCCAATCCCCGAGCATCAACGATGGCAGCAGGGGTCGCATTAGCACACAGTGATAGGCTTCAAAGTCGCTCCCGTCCGGGGGCGTGACCACGATCACGGCATGGTGCGCCCGATCGCGGATCGAAATGCTGATGCTTTGCGAGTAGTCGAGGAATGCCCCGATCGCGTTCATTCCTGCTCCCCGCCGCATTCCCGCGGCCGGCACGTGCCCTTCCGCTTCCGGCGTGGGCGGTGACGACGTGGTGCTGCGGCGAGCGGCACCGAAGCCTTCAAAGATCGCTCGGCCGAGTGCGGTTTGTTCGATCAGGTACGTGTGGAAATCCGGCGCTTCGAACAAATCTTGGGCAAACGCGACCATGCCCTCCAACGGAGACGGCATGTGGGTGTGTTCCCGACGAACTCTCCGCCGGCCCGCGTCGGGCGACGCGTTATGCAGGTACCCGCGATTGTCAGCGGGAATTCGGCGAAACGCGCGAATCAGATCGGCGTGGTTGTCGAAGGGCATCACCGTGCCGTTCTGAATCGGTTGATACGCCGGCAAAGCGGGTCGCCCGGACGATGAATCGCCGCCTTCGCCGGACTGTTCGATCCGACGGGCGTGTTCGAGCAAGCGGTGACGAGCCAAAGTGCTGTCCGCGAGAGCGGTTCTGGGAGGATCAGGCATCGTAGACTCCTCTTGTTAGCACGGCGTTATCTCACCCGGCTGAGGCTGGCATCCACGACGAGCCACCATCATTCATTCGGCGCACCGCCACGATTGATCGCGCGGTGCGGGGAACACCACCGGTCGGCAAGAATAGGGGGCAAACGACGTGCCGTGTGCGTCGCACCGCAGCACCGATGTTGCTTCATCAACGCCGTCAATCGCGATCGCGTCGCCGACAGACTCGTGAGATCTTTTTGCGGTCAATCGAGCTGGAAACCGATTGATCCGTGAACCCGCTGTGAAACGTTCGCATTGTCACACATCACCGTTCGATTTCGCGCGCCGCACGCAGCGACGGACGCCGTCACTCCATCGGCACGCCGTTGGGCGAACGACGTGATTCACGAAGCCAATGGACGTCCTGTTCCAGGCGAATCGTGGCCATCGGGGTCGA
>NZ_JBFHKV010000924.1:0-3493 GCF_041595215.1 Stieleria sp.
CCCGACTCCTTTCCATCGACTTTCTCCGCCGATGGGACGTTCGTTGCACCTCCGCCCGCCTCCTGTAGCGGCCATGCTTGCCCGCCCGAAATGTTGGTCCGGGCCTGGCGGCGGGGGACGTGGGCTGGGGTGGGTGTGGGGCGGGGTGTTCGCTAGCGAACAGGAGACGCAAGCAAGATGCTTACCCCACTTTACAGAGGCAAGCAGGATGCTTGCACGGCTTAGCTGACCTGGGCGGGTTCGCCGTTGCCCAGTTGCGCGAGGACTTGCAGGACGCCGTTGAGATGGGCCAAGCGGGGGCCGAAACGGTCCACGAATTCGTTCAGAATGAATTCGCTCTCCTCCAATCCCTCTTCGCTGTCGCAAATCTCTTCGGTCAAATTGTCCAAAAATTGCGTCTGCACCCGGCTGAGCGTCTCCGCCGCCGCGCGACACGATCGAGCCAGCCGCGGGTTGGCTTCCTTCCACTGCTGCAGTTCACTGGCACGCTGCTCGTTCATCGCGTTGTTCTGCTGAATCAATCGCTCCAGCAATTGGTTCTGTTGCTGCTGACCGGCAACCAAATGACGCAATAAGTCGACCACGACCTGATCCTTGGATTTTCGAGGCTCGCTGTCGGACTCGGCGGTCACGTCGATGCGGAAAACGGGCGAAAGCGGTTCGTGCTCGTATGACGACATGTGAAATAAATCCTGGGGAGCTGCGACATTGCTTTTGCTAGCGGAGCCAAAAAAATCTTCCCGCCGGCGTGTCTCGATGAAGCCCCGAGTATAACCCGACAAAAATGGGCTTGTCGATTAATCGGAAACAGCCCGGAAAAATTCCCCCCGCACGCCAGGAAAAATCGTCAGAAGCGGGTTTTCTTCATTTCCAACAAGTCGCTGCCGCGGCGTCGTGACCGTTAAAGTCAACGCAAGCAGAAAGCCGAAGTCTATCGGTGCGGTGACCACTGATTCGGCCGCGAGCCTTCTCGCGATCGAAACACCGCCAACCTCCCAGTTTCTGTTCGCGGTTTCGGAACGAATGCCTGACAACTTGCCTAAGAAGAATGACGCGACGATCGGTTATTTTACCGTCGTGGATGACCCGCGGACCGGCTGGACCGGCGGACTGCTGGTCTTGGACCGAGCCGGCCGACCGCTGGAGTTCCAATGCACCCTGCCGGTCCGCCCCACACGCGCCCACGAAATCTTGTTCGGCCCCACGCTGCGTTCCCATCTGGTCGCCCAGGTGATCGGAAAGCTGTTGATTTCCAAGTGCCGAACGCCGCTCTCACTGATCTGTTGCGATCTGCCGGAAGGGTTGAAACTAGAATCGTTCACCAAATCACCGGTCGCCCTCGTTCTGGAAGCCACGACGGTGGACGGGCAGCCGGTCGCTGCGAACGATTTCGTGGGCTCCGAAGCGGTTCAGCTGGCCGGATCGACGTTTCTGGTTCCGATGGAACGCCACGCCGAACTGGATGCCATCGCAAATTTCTACATCGACCTGCCCGACGCGGTCGAACCCTTTGAACGAATTCGCGAAGCGGTCAAAGAAGCCCACTCGCAACTGTCCCGTCAAGGTTCGGAAGCGGCCTGATGAGTTTCTTTTCTCCCCGACGACGCGACACGGCCACCGACGCATCGGAATTGGTTGCGGCCATCGATCCGGTTCATTCCTGGGTCGCCGATTCGATGTTCCCCGCGGAAGTCTGTGGCCTGGAACTGCCGACGATTGAACCGGTCTCGATCCCAATCCGGCTGCCCAAATTGGTGACCCAGGCACGAGGTTTTCAATTTCCCGATTCGGCGCGCTGGATCCCACCCCAAACGGCGTCCCCGGACAAATCAGCGCGTCCACCAGCAGCCGGCGAGTCGAAACAAAAGTCGAAGCCCCACCGAAAGCACAACCGGATCAAGCCGCCGTCGGACATCGTCAAACTGCAAGACCGGCTGTACTACTTGCTGCAACCCCCGTTGGACCTGTTGGTCGGCAGCGGGCAACTGAATTTTCCCTTCGATCCGTTTCCGTACCAGTTGGACGGCATGGCGTTTCTGTTCCCCCGTTATGCCGGCATCTTGGCGGACGAAATGGGACTGGGGAAAACGATGCAGGCGATCAGCACGATCCGATTGTTGCTGTGCAGTGGCGAAGTCCGCAGCGTGCTGTTGGTGTGTCCGAAACCGCTGGTGACGAACTGGTTGCGTGAATTCAGCGTCTGGGCGCCGGAGATCCCGATCGCGGCGATCGAAGGCAACTCGGCCAAACGAGAATTCCAGTGGCGTTCGCCCCAGGTTCCGGTCAAAGTCGCCAACTATGAATTGTTGATGCGCGACCAATCGATCCTGACGGACGATTCGATGCATTTTGATCTGGTCGTGCTGGACGAAGCACAACGGATCAAAAATCGCAGCAGCACCACAAGCCTGGTCGTCCGCAGCATTCCGCGAACCCGGTCCTGGGCCTTGACGGGGACTCCGGTGGAAAACTGCCCCGATGACCTGGTCGGCATTTTCGAATTCCTTTCACCGGGCTACCTGAAACCGGGCATGCCGATGAATCAAATCGCGAAACAGGCCGGTGACTATATCTTGCGTCGCACCAAAGACATGGTGCTCGACGACATGCCTCCGAAACTGTACCGCGACGCGGAGTTGGATCTGACGCCGGAACAGTGGTCGACTTATGAAGCGGCGGAAAAAGAAGGCGTGCTGTATCTGGAAAACCTGGAACAGTCGCTGACGATTCAGCATGTCTTCGAGTTGGTGTTGCGGCTGAAGCAAATCTGCAACTTCGATCCGGTCACCGGAAGCAGCTGCAAGCTGGAACGCTTGGTCGCCGACGTGGAAGAGGTGGCCGCGAGCGGTAAGAAGGCGATCGTGTTCAGCCAGTGGGTCAAGAGTCTCGATAAAATCCGCGACGCACTTGAGCCCTTCGGTCCGCTGGAATACCACGGCAGGATTCCACAAAAGAAACGCAACACGGTGATCGACCGATTCAAGTCGGACCCCAACAGCCACGTGATCCTAATGAGTTACGGGGCCGGCAGCGTGGGCTTGAATCTGCAGTTCTGTGAATACGTGTTCCTGTTCGACCGCTGGTGGAATCCGGCGATCGAAGACCAGGCGATCAACCGGGCGCACCGATTGGGCGCCGCCGGGGCCGTCACGGTGACGAAGATGATGGCGATGAACACGATCGAACAGCGGATCAATGATGTGCTGGATCAAAAGCGTGAGATGTTTGACACGCTGTTCTCGTCCAGCGAAACGCCGACGCGAAACGTGGGGCTGAGTCGGGAAGAGATTTTTGGTCTGTTTGATTTGCGGGCGCCGTGTGGGAAGAAGGTGGCGTGAGGAGTGCTGGCGTGCAGCGTTGAGGGGATGCGGGTCGCTGCGGAGCAGCGAAGCGGGGCGGCTGAAGCCTGCACACCAGCGCATGTTGGTGTTTAGCCTTGAGGCGATTCTCGGGTCGCTGCGGAGCAGCGAGGCGGGGCGGCTGAAGCCTGCAC
>NZ_JBFHKV010000925.1:0-3493 GCF_041595215.1 Stieleria sp.
CAGACCGAGTTTTCCGCCGTTGTCGCTCAGGAAGACGATCAACGTGTCATCGAACTCACCGGAATCCTTCAGCGTTTGGACCAGTTGACCGACGCCGCGGTCGACGGCGTAAACCATCGCAGCGTAGGTTTGCCGCTTCTTGTCCTTGATACCGTCAAACCGCGCCAAATCTTCGGCCTTCGCTTCGAGCGGACTGTGCGGCGCGTTGTAGGCCAGATACAGAAAAAACGGTTGGTCTTTGTCGCCCGCTGATTCGACAAAACGCACCGCCTCGCGCGACAGCCCGTCGGTGATGTACTCCGTTTCATTGACCGTTTTGCCGTTGTGTTCCAGCGGGGCGATGTAGTCATTGATTGTTGTCTTGCCGGCCCGAATCTGCCGCTCGTAAATCGGCCGGTATCGATCCGGGAAGTACTGATGGCCTCCGCCGAGAAACCCGTAAAACTCGTCGAACCCGCGTTGGTTGGGATGGAACGGGTGCTCGTACCCCATGTGCCATTTACCGATCGCGCCGGTTCGGTACCCCGCGTCCTGCAACACCGTGCTGATCAGGGTTTCATTGACATCGATCCCTTCGCGGTTGTAGGCCTGAATACCGAGCCCGCTGTTGGGCAGGTTGTACGGCGCCCCGAACGAATGCGGATAGCGGCCCGACATCAGCCCCATCCGACTGGGACCACAGAAGGGGTGCGTGACATAGGCCGATGTAAAAATCGTACCGGCCGCGGCCAGCTGATCCAACTGCGGCGTCGCGATGTCGGTGGCGCCGTTGAAGCCCACATCGGCGTAGCCCAGGTCGTCACAGAGGATCACGACGATGTTCGGACGGTCTTGCTCCCCGGCATGGCCGAGGGCTGCGAACGTGGCGAGCATCCCAACGGAAAACGCGATTCTATAAAAGGTGTGTTGCATCAATTCGATTTGATCGGAGAACGATTGAAGTCGACCGTCGTGTCGAGACCGTGGTGTTGAGTCCGACAGCGACTAATACCCGAGCGGTTTCCCTTGTTCGTACAGCGTCTGAATTTCTTCGCGGCCGAGTGCGGCGTTAAAGATCGCCAGTTCGTCGATCGCACCGTTCAAGTTACGGACGGCGAACCAAGGTGAATTTCGCAGCGGCTGTCCCCAGTTTCCGATTTCAGCTGTCCCGATCCGAAGCGTTTGGACATGGAATTGATCCGTGATCGGTTCACTGCTGATCAGTTCACCGTTGACGAACTGGTTGACTTGTCGAGCGACGGGGTCATAGACCGCCGCGATGTGCAACCACTTGCCGCTCTCGGACACATCCCAAATCGGTTCGGTGTAATAGATCCGGTGCAACCTGGAATCTTCTGCGGGGCCGAGTCCCGCTCCGGGCGTGTCATCGACCATCACCGAAAACATCAGCCGACCGTCTTCGTGAATTTGCCAATGCGGTTCGCCGTTCTCATAGCCGTCGCCCATGAACAGCGAATTGTAACGATGCTCCAAACTGTCAATTCTGACCCAGCAGGCGAACGTGAACGCGTCGAATGCTCCATCGATCCGGGTTCGCACACGCGATCCCGGACGGTCAAATTCCAACGCGGTCGATGCGGCCCCGAATCGACCGTCGGCTCGCGTCACGGGGCCGACCAGAATGCCGTCGAGTTCTGACCCCGACGCGGCGCGGTTCGGAATGAAGCGTTCAGCGTCCGATTCAGCGATCGGGTAATACGCGATCAACCGATCGTCGGTCCTCAACTGCCGCGAGTAGGTTTTCCATTGTTCGAACTGTTGCGATTGGGCGTCTTCACGTCGACGTTGCAAATCATTGACCGTACTGAGTCCCTCGAACGCATCCGGGCGAGACTGCGATCCCTTCAACCATTGCCGTTCTCCGGTGACCAGATGGTCGCCGTCGTGCCGGCCACCGCGCAATTCCACTTCGCCATCGATCACCTCGACACGCGCTTCGTCGGCGCCGACCTCCACTGCAAATTCGGTCCCCAAGTCGATGATCTCTGAGTCGGCCGCCTTGACGATAAACCCACGCGCCGCCGGCGGAACACTGGCCCGCAACCGCCCCTTGACCACGCGAACCGACCAATCCGATTCGACATCGAGCGCCGCGGGTCCCTCGACAATCAAAGTCGCACCGCAAAAGAAGTCGATTTCCGCGATCCCCTCGTCGAACTGCAAGACACCGTTGGGCAACACATCGCCTTCGCGGAACGCAAGTGAATCGCTAGACCACTGCAAATCGACAGCACTTCGCAGCGTCGCATGGCCCGCAATCAATGCCTCTGCCGGTTCGTCCGATGCGACTTGTGCGATCTCGACCCGCTGGGGATCGTCACCATCGTTGCTTTGTCCGAACCAGTACGCGACGCCGCCGACCAGAGCGAGAACGGTTGCCGCAATCGCCAATCGTTGCCACGTCCATCCCGTTGCGTCGTCGAGCACACTGGCCGGCGAGTCGTTTCGCGGGGATTGCCCCGCGTGCAAATCGCCACCGGACTCGGTCGCGATCTCGCCCAGAGATTCACACAGGCTGACCGCCCGCAAATACTCCGATCGAACCTCTTCACGCCGCTCGATCGCGTCCTGCAACACGTCGAAATCGTCGGCCGAAATGGTTTGGTCGATGGCTTGGAAAATCAGGTTGCGAATCTTGTCGTCCACTTCAACACTCCTCAACGAGCCGCCCCTGAACACAGTCCAGAAGCTGTTTGCGCAGCGCGTTGACTCTGCTGTACAGCCGCCGCGTTTTGACGCCGGTCTCTTCCGCGATCTTGGCAATCGACTCGCCCGGCGAGTGAACGCTCAACACGAGCCGTCGATGATCGTCGTCCAATTCCCCCAAACACTTCTCGATCGCCTTGCGTTCTCGATCGCGCTGTTCCAAATCTTGCATCGCGTCCTGCGCCAATCGTTCGATCACACTTTCGCGGAACACCAAGCGGTCTCGGGAACTGTCTCGCTGCCAGCTGAGCACTTTGTAGCGTGCGATCACGCAGGCCCAGCGAATGAATTCGTCGACCGCGTCGTCCGCCGTTGCGGGCGTGAAGGATTCAAATTTCTTCCAACACTCCAATGCCGTCTCCTGCATCACGTCGTCGACCCCTTGATTGGAGGGCAATAACGAACGCACGAATCGACGAATCGACTGGTCATGCCGCGCCAGCAGACTGACGAATTCGCCGTAGCGAGCTTCGCGGGCCGCGGGGGTATCAAAATCAGGTGTCGCGCGAGGATCCATGGCGTGCTTTTTTCGCGAAAGGTGGTTCACTTTTGATATTCCATCATCCCGGAAATTTACCGAGCCACCTGTGCATATTTGTCAAAATTGGAATCCGTCTGAAATCCACTCAGGTCGGTCATTCTGGGGAGATGACGGTAGCCTGGATCAAAACACGACTCCATCGAGCGAATCCGCACAGGTAACGGGCAGAGTGTGCCGAAGCAATCCAGAAGAATCCACGTGACTGGATCGCACAACCGATGTTGAATCTGTCGACCGTGCCCACCC
>NZ_JBFHKV010000926.1:0-3493 GCF_041595215.1 Stieleria sp.
CTCGGCCAACCTTCTGTATGCGGCGACGCTGGCGATTTTGGCAACCACGATCGGCACGAAAGAAAGTTACCGCACCCCCGCCGGAGCGATTGGGGCAAAAACGCTCAACGACGGAAGCACGGATAACTAATCGCTAGACGCTCAAGAACGGTGAATGTGCTCACCAGTCCGCCAGATTGTTACTTTCTGTTACCATCGTGCCCCGACCGGGCCGCTTGGACGCTCGAAACATTATTCATCCTTCCCCATTTTTTAGGGTTTGATCCGTGAGCAGTTTGAAAGGAAAGATCGTTGCCATCACCGGCGGAGGCACCGGGATCGGCGCCGGAATCGCCACGATCCTCGCCGAAGCCGGTTGTCGCGTCGCCATCGGTGGCCGACGGCTGGAAAAACTTCAGGCCATCGCGGACTCGGTCCAATCAGAGACTCCGATCCATTGCCATCCCTTGGACGTCGCCGATCCGAGCAGTGTCGATGCGTTCTTTGCGGACGTGAAATCGCATTTCGGCGATCCCGATATCTTGGTCAACAGTGCGGGCATCAACATTCTGAAACGGACGATGGCCGAGATGGTCCCCGAAGATTGGGATCGGGTGATGCAAATCAACGCCACCGGTGCCTACCGCTGTATTCACGCCGTCCTGCCGGCGATGCGAGCGCGACGCGATGGGCTGGTGATCAACATCTCATCGGTCGCCGGCAAACGCGCCATTTCACTCGGCGGAGTCGTTTATTGTGCCAGCAAGTTCGCGATGACCGCGCTCGGGACCGCGATCAGCAATGAAGTCCGTGACGAAGGCGTTCGCATCACCAATGTTTACCCCGGCGAAGTCAACACGCCGATCCTGGACAATCGGCCCAACCCGGTTTCGCAGGAACACAAAGATTCGATTCTGCAGCCGGAAGACATCGCGTCGGTCGTGGCGACGATCTGTGCCCTGCCGCCGCGGGCCAACGTCCCCGAAGTGGTGATCAAGCCGACCAAGCAGGAATGGGTCTAGCGGGATTGAAGTATACTGCGGGACGGTCACAACCCCTTTACCGACGACATCTCATGATTCGACACCTGTTGCTTTGCCTGGTCTTGGTCCCCACCGTCCCCGCTGTCTGTGTTCCCTGCTATGGGCAAGACAGCCAGCCGGCGACGGAGCTGCGGTTCACCATTCCGCCCGACGACGCGTTACCCGGCACCGGGCCGATGCGCCGGCATGACTGGTTCAAAAATGTTTGGAACCGTCGTCGGACCACGTTTGAATCCAATCGAGCTGCCAGCGAAGGCGCCGTCGTCTTTTTGGGTGATTCGATCACGCAGGGCTGGCGTGACGATTTCTCGGGCGCGTTGAACGGAGTCCCCAAAGCGAATCGGGGGATCAGTGGTGATACGACCCGCGGGATGTTGTATCGGTTGGAAGAAGACGTGATCAGCTTGAATCCGGCCGCGGTCGTGATGCTGATGGGCACCAACGACTTGGAAGAAAAGGCGTCACCGGAACAGATCGCCGCCAACGTCGAATTGATTTTGGACAAGCTGAAAACGCACCATCCGAAGATGCCCATCGTGTTGTGCGAAGTCTTTCCCAGCAGCGCTTCCAAAGCTCGCCCCGCCGAGAAAATCAAGCAGATCAATGAGCTGTACCGCGGCCTGGCACGCGGCGATCAGCAAATCACGGTGATCGACACGTGGACCTTGTTCGCCGATGAAAACGGTGACGCAAAGAAGATTGAGTTTCCCGATCTGCTGCATCCCAATGCGCTCGGGTACGCCAAATGGGAAGCCGCACTGCGGCCGATTTTTGCGACGTTGGGACTGATCGAAACCGAACCCGACGCTTTCGAAATCGAACCCGATGCGATCGCTCTGTTTGGCGGCACCGACCTGACCGGATGGGGCTACCGCAGGTCGACCGACCAGATGCGGAAATCGCGTGACCGCTGGATCCCCAAAACCAACGGCGCCGTCGTTTGGCCGCTCGTCGAAGAGGACGTCGCGTTTGACGGACTGACAGCCACGCCGGACGGGCGTTACCGCGCGATCGCCGGCCGTCTGGTTGTGACCACGCCGCCCGAAGGCAGAAAGATTCAACAGTTATGGACGACGAAAGAATTCGATGATGACTTTCAGCTGATCCTTGAATTTCGCGCCACTCCGATGGCCGACAGCGGCGTCTTCGTGCGTGGCAATCAGTTGCAGTGTCGTGATTACTCGCTCGCCGGACCTTACAAAACCCTGACAAACTATCGCCAGGGTGGCTGGAATGAACTGGTCATCACGGTCAGGGGCACTTCGGCGCATTGCACGTGCAACGGCGAAGTGATCGAAGAAGCGTTCCAAGTCCCCGAGTCCGGTCCGATCGGCCTGGAGGGTGATCGCGGCCAAGTCGAATACCGGCGGATTCGAATTCGCAAACTTGAGAATTGATCCGATGAAGAAAACCGAAGTCATCAAGCTCTTGAAGGAACACACCAATCCGCGCGGCGTCGAGAATTGGAACAAGTGCGGCGCCAAAGGCAGTGGGCTCAAGAGTTTTGGGATCGGTTTGACCCAGCTTCGCAAACTCGCCAAACAAATCGGACGCGACCATCGACTGGCTTTGGAACTCTGGAAATCAAACGTCTATGACGCCAAGGTCATCGGGTTGTTGATCGACGATCCCAAACAGGTCACCCGCGCCCAAGCCGAACAGCAAGTCGAGCAATTGCAAGGCGGGTACCTGGCCCATGTGTTCGCCTCCTGTGACGCGACCCTCGCCAAGGCTCCCTTCGCGTTCGATCTCGCCTGCGACTGGATGGAGAGCGACGATCCGGTTCGCCGCCGCTGTGCTTATGGTTTGATCTATGAGCTTTCCAAGAAAAACCCCAAGGGCATGGATGATGAATTCTTGTTGGTGCTGATCGACCGCATCAAGAACCACATCAAGGGCGAAGACATGTGGGTGCGAGAGTCGATGAACACCGCCTTGATGGGAATCGGAAAACGCAACAAGAAACTCAACAAGGCCGCCCTACGCGCCGCCAAAGCCATCGGCCCGGTCGACATCGACTATGGAGACGACAACGCCTGCGAACCGCTGGATGTCGTCAAACATCTGACCAGCGATCATTTGAAGAAGAAGCTGGACCTGTGAGCCGGATCGGAGATCGCGGTGACCGCTCGGACGCTACCCATCCCGTTCATCCGATCAGCCGTTTGGCGCGGGCCTAGGGGCCACTTCGCATCGCTCGTTGACGGAGGCCCGGACGCTGGCGCGAACCGGCTGATGTCAACCGATGATCGGTCGTTTGGCGCGGGGCTAGGGGCGACTTCGCATCGCTCGTTGACGGAGGCCCGGACGCTGACGCGAACCGGCTGATGTCAACCGATGATCCGCCGTTTGGCGGGGGGCTACGGGCGACTTCGCATCGCTCGTTGACGGAGGCCCGGACGCTGGCGCGAACCGGCTGATGTCAAACGATGATCCGCCGTTTGGCGGGGGGCTACGGGCGACTTCGCATC
>NZ_JBFHKV010000927.1:0-3486 GCF_041595215.1 Stieleria sp.
CCCAAAACCCCGGCTGCCGCCAATAACAGTGCAAACTCGTAAAAGATGTTTCCAGATCCCAATCGCACACTCCGGCGAGGCTTTCATTCATCGGTTAGTCGAACTTCACCGCCGCAATAGCCGCTTTCAGTTGCGACTGATATTCCTTTATACCTTGATTCCTTGATGACCAGATCCTGCAGTTTTAACGCAGGACTGCCGGATGACGTGATCAGCTGGGTTCCGGCCAGTTCGCGTTCGACTCGCAGCAAGGTCAGCTTTGCATGGTTGGACTTCGCCAGCGAAGCGGCACGCTCAAACGCCCCATCATTGCATGGATACACCAGCAAGATATTTTAAACCGTTTCATGGAAAGCCTCTCACGCGAATTGAGGCGATGGCGGTCCACTGCAATGGAAATTCAATCCGTTCGCTCGTGATCTATTATGGACGGTTCCAGCAGTGAGGGAAAGTCTCCGAACGGATGCGCCACTTGCGGTGGACCATCGAGGTCGCTGCCGTAGCGAAAGCGAGTTTGTATCGAATCTCGCCCGTATCGAATCTCGCCCGTATCGAAACTCGCCCGTATCGAAACTCGCCCGTATCAAAACTCGCCCGTATCGAAACTCGCCTGTAGCGAAACTCGCCTGTAGCGAAACTCGCCAAGAGTTTCGGCCGTTGTCATTTGAGTTTCGACAATCGTACCGTCATCCAAGCTACTCGCTTCGACTTGTCTTCCTCACGCCGCAACGCGACGTCGCGAAATCGTTACCGAACGTGAGTCGAGGGAGATCTGTCGCCGCAGTCGCAATCGCGTTGCGACGTGATGGCAAGTGTCATTGACGGCTTGTTGATTTAGTGAGCCGCTCGCGCGTCAGCGGCCGGGTCCCACGCGCTACCCGGTGCCTGACGGCCCACGGCTCACCGCTACCTCTTTTTTGTTTTGACGACATTCACCGCCACCCGCGATGTTCCGCTATAAAGAACAACTCTCCTGTTTTGTTGTTGAAGGAGATGGCATTGGAGTGGCGGCCTTGGGTGGGGACAAAGCGGCTAGGCAGGGGTTTCGGCAGCCTCACGTCGGTTGTTTGCCATCGGTGACCAATGAGTTTATAGTCTGGTGAGTTGTCATCAACAGAGCAGCTCCGCAGCCCCTTTCCCGTCGGCGAAATCAACATGAGCACTCGTTTTCAAACCCAAGGCTGCTGTGGCCTGAGTCGTCAGCCGAACGCAGTGAACCTGCTTGGACGAGTCGTCAAAGGGGGCATCAAGCGGATCGTGGCCCACGCCGCCGTTGCGGTCGGTTTAACGGTCCTCTTCGCCGCACCGCTACGGGCCGTCGAATCGGAGTTCTCTGACGAGTGGTACTTCGACCCCGAGGGGGCCGTGCGGACGAACTTGGAGGGCGGCCCGGCGATCGAACTGTCGACCGATACCTGGATCGGTGAATCGACCACGCTAGACGAGTGCCGCGGCAAAGTGGTGGTACTGGATTTCTGGGCCACCTGGTGCGGTCCCTGCGTGGCCTCGATCCCCAAAAACATCGAACTGGTCGAGACCTATCCGGACGAACTGGTCTTTATCGGCATGCATTCAGAGACCTCTGGCTGGGACAAAGCCCCGCAAATGGTCGAAGATCGCGAAATCAATTATCCGGTTGTGCTGGACACCGGAGAAACAGCCAAAGCCTACGGCATCAACGCCTTTCCAACCTACATCATCATCGACCGCAATGGCATCGTACGGGCCGCCGGCGTCAAACCCAGCCACATCAAAACGATCGTCAAACAATTGATCGAAGAGTCCGGCTCTGGCGGCCAGGGCAGCCAGTTGGTCTCGTTCCAACGAGACTGGTTCTACAGCGGGGCAGAATGGATGCGGGCCTGGCAAGAACAACACGGCCAGCCCGCTCCGTCGATCCAAGCGACCGCTTGGTGGCTGCCCGGCGATGACAACGAAGCCGCCCCCCAAACCACCGACGAAGCGGCGACCGAACCCGCTGACAGTGAACCTGCTGATGGGGAAGCTGGCAGCGAAGCGGAGCTTGTCGCCGACGCACCCGAGGGGTTGCAGGAAGTCGACTTGGACGGCGTTGTACGCGTACTGCACTTTACGCGTCCGGGGATGAAGATCACTCAACAGCAACTGAAATCCTTCAACGAGACCGCCGCCAAGTACTCGCCGCAGGGCGTGGCCTTTGCCGTCGTCTGTGATCGGCAGAGCGACTGGCAGGCGACGCGGGCTTTTGCAGCGGAAATCGATCTGGCTATCCCGATGGCCCTGGACGCCGCCCCCCAGCCCGCCACCGCCGAAGACTCGCCAGCCCGACCCACCAGCGGCTCGGCTGCCGTCCCCCGCGAAGCTGGCCGGACCGCCCAGGCCTACCATGTCCGCATCGCACCGGTCACGGTGGTCGTCGATCGCAACGGCCGCATCCGGGCCACGGGGCTGAAGCTGCAACAGCTGGACGACGCGCTGAACGTATTGCTGGCCGAACGCGCTGAATAACCTCGGGTGCGGGGAATTGCGTCTGCAAGCCGGTCTCCTCGAAGGCGGTGGTGACGGTGACGGACAATCTTCCCGCAAAACGTTCGAACCGCGAAAACGACCGCCTAACGCGATGGGGCGGCGATTAAAATGAACCCGCTCCATCGTGCTCCGTAATCACCACCGCAGCCTCTCTCTCACCACCAACGACGGCGTCATGACCGAAACTGCAGTCACTCCTCCCCCGGCCTCGGACGCTCTGTCCGCCGAAGGTTTCCCCCCGTCCGCTGAATTTGCCAAAGCGGTCATCGAACAGGTTGGTCAGACCGTCGTCGGCCAGACCGAAGTCGTTGAACGGGTGTTGATCGCCTTGCTGACTGGCGGTCACCTGCTGCTCGAAGGCGTGCCCGGGATCGCCAAAACGCTGCTGGTTCAATCGGTCGGAAAAGCCATCGATCTGAAGTTCAAACGCGTCCAGTTCACGATCGACCTGTTGCCTTCGGACATTTTGGGTTCGGAAATCCTGGACCAAAAATCGGGCCAGTTCCACATCCACAAAGGCCCAGTGTTCACCAACCTGCTGCTGGCCGACGAAATCAACCGCGCCTCACCTAAAGTGCAGTCGGCACTGTTGGAAGCGATGCAGGAACGCAAGGTATCGATCGGCGACGAAACCCACACGCTGCCCGCTCCGTTCCTGGTGATCGCCACCCAGAACCCGGTCGAGCAAGCCGGCACGTTTGAATTGCCCGAGGCGCAACTGGACCGGTTCATGATGTGCCACCGCCTGCGTTACCCCACGCCGGTCGAAGAAACCGAGGTGGTGCGACGGGCATTGAAGCTGAAACTGCAGCGTCAGGGCGATGGAGCGGTGCCGCAATCGATGTTTGACGCCATCGAAGACGAACACAAACTGAGCGTCAAAGACTTGACCGAAGCGATGACGCAGGTCCAGGCCGTTCACGTCAGCGAAGTCTTCATCCACGACTGCGTGAAACTGGTCAACGCCACTCGAGGACA
>NZ_JBFHKV010000928.1:0-3485 GCF_041595215.1 Stieleria sp.
GAATGGTAATCGTTGATCAGTTCGGTTGGGACACAATGGTCGATCGCTACGAACAGCTGCTACGCGATGTGGTGCGAGAGCGTCCATCGACAAAACGTAGCTGACGTCGCCAGAAGGCGGCGTTGGCGAGACGAGGATGGCAGAATCATGGGGATGGCAGAATAATGGGGCAGCCGGACGATTCTGGCTCCGCGATCTGAGCGGGCAGAACATCATTTTGCCCCAAATCATTCTGCCACTTCAAATCGATCTGCGACGGCCACGCTCTGGCGAGCGTAGATACGGTCGTTTTCCGTTCGTCGCTACAGCAAGATCTCTTCGACCACCCGTGCCGGTTTGACGCCGGTCAGTTTTTGATCGAGACCTTGGAAGGGGAACACCATCTTGCGGTGATCGATCCCCAATAGATGCTGCATCGTCGCGTGGAAATCACGCAGATGCACCGGCGACTCTGCGATCTGGTACCCCAGTTCGTCCGTCGCACCGAGCGTCATGCCTGGGCGAATGCCGCCGCCGGCCATCCACAGGGTAAACGCATTGGGATTGTGATCTCGACCGTGGAACCGAGTCGCCTGGCCGCCACGGTTTTCCGCCATCGATGTGCGACCGAATTCACCGCTCCAGACCACCAACGTGTCGTCCAACATGCCGCGGCGTTCCAGATCATTCAACAGCGCGGTCATCGGGCGATCGGTCTGCATGCACTTTTTCGACAGGCCTTTGCCCAGCGATTCACCTTCGTTGGTTCCGTGGGAGTCCCATCCCCAATCGAACAATTGAATGAAGCGGACCCCGCGTTCGGCCAACCGCCGCGCCAACAAACAATTGTTGGCAAAAGATTCTTTTCCGGGTTCGGTACCGTACTCCTCGTGCGTTTCTTTGGTTTCCTGACTGATGTCCATCGCGTCTGGCACGGCCGTTTGCATGCGGAACGCGAGTTCATACTGCTTCATCCGCGTCAACGTTTCCGGGTCGCCGAAGGTTTCGTAGTTCATCTGGTTCAATCGATCCAGCGTGTCGAGCGCCAAGCGTCGCTCGTCGCGCGAGACGCCGGTCGGGTTGGAAACATTCAACACCGGATCGCCCTTGGAACGGCACTGAACGCCTTGATAGACCGAGGGCAGAAACCCGCTGCTCCACAACGCTTTTCCGACACGCGGTTGCCGTCCGCCGGACAACAGCACGATGAACCCGGGCAGATCTTCACTTTCCGATCCCAAGCCCCACGTCACCCAGGAACCGATCGACGGGTACCCGACCCGCGACTGGCCGCAATGCACCATTAGCTGTGCCGGGCCGTGATTGAACTGGTCGGTCTGCATCGATTTGACGAAGCAAACCTTGTCGACGACCTTGGAAAAGTGTGGCAACCGATCCGACACCCACGCGCCCGAGTCGCCGTATTGTTGGAACGGGTAACGCGGCCCCAACATTTTTGGCGTGCCCTGGATGAAGGCGAACCGGTTGCCTTCCAAATACTCGGCGGGGCAGTCTTTTCCGTCGACCTCGTGCAGCGCCGGTTTGTAATCAAACAATTCCAATTGGCTCGGCGCGCCGATCATGTGCAAGAAGATCACGCGTTTGGCTTTCGCGGCAATCGCCCCCAAACCACCAGCGCTGGGACTGGCCGACACCGCGCCGGCCTGGCTGGCCAACCATGCCGCCCCCAACCCAGTCGCGGACTGTTGTAGAAAATGTCGCCGTGTTTCGAATTGCAGACTCCGTGTGAACACCTCGCCGGCGAGTCGTTGTTCGATGCTACTCATTTCGTCAAAACCTCATCCAAGTTCAGCAAGACGCTCGCGACAGCGGTCATCGCCGCCTGCTGATTCGGCTCTTCGCCGTCGTGCTTTTGTAAAATTGAATCGTAAAGTTCTCTGATGGCCAGCGATTCCGCTTGCTTGGGCTGTCGACAGGTTGCCAATCGGAAACCGTAGCGAAGCTGTTGATCGACGTCGTCGTCGGCCGCGATCATGCGACCGGCCAATGCCTGAGACGCTTCGACGAACGTCGCGTCGTTGAGCGTCATCAACGCCTGGGTCGGCGTGTTGGAAGGCAATCGCCGCATCGAGCAAAACTCACGCGACGGCGCGTCGAACGAGGCCATCATCGGATAGGGAATCGACCGTTTCGTGTACGTGTAAATCGTGCGTCGGTAGCGGTCCGGGTTGTTCGGGTCCACCGTCGCCCATTTGTCGCCACCTTGGAACGGTTTCCACACGCCGTCGGGCAGCGGCGGATGAACCGGCGGGCCGAATTGTTTTTCGCTCAACAGACCGGCGATGAACAACGCCTGATCACGAATCGTCTCGGCAGGCAAACGTCCCCGCGGGCCTCGGCTGAGCCATCGGTTGGCCGGGTCGATTTCGTATCGCTCCGCGTCGACGGTTGCACTTTGGCGATACGTCGAACTGAGCACCAATTCGCGCAACAACGTCTTCACACTCCATCCCATCTCGGTGCGGAATCGAACGGCCAGATCATCGAGCAACCGTGGATGCGTCGGGGGTGCCCCGGCGATCCCGAAGTCTTCTTGCGTTTCGACGATGCCGGTGCCGAACAGTTGCGCCCAAAAGCGATTGACGGCGACGCGTGCGGTCAGTGGGTTCTCGGGGCTGATCAGCCACTCGGCCATCTGCAGCCGCGTCAACGAAGCGTCGGGTTCGACCGACGACGTGGCCAAAAACGCAGGAATCGCCGGGTCGACGGGATCGGTTTTTGTGGTTTGATTGCCGCGATCAAACACCCGTGACGGTCGGGCAAACTGCTGGGGCCGTTCGATCAAGATCGGCGTGTTGATCGAACGGATCGATGCCCGTTGGCGACGAAGCGCCGCGATCTGTTCGCGGGCCGCCACGCGTTGGGCGTCCGTCAGCCAGTCGGTAAACGCGCCGGATTGGCTGACCGCAATCCTGCCGCGATGGGCGATCAGTGGGAACGCCCCCAATTCGACATCATTGAACGCGATCTCCACATCCAGTCGGTCGCCCGGTTTGACCTGCACCGGCGGATTGGCCAGGAATGCGCCGGCGCGTGGGTGATGGATTCGAGAATACGGACCAAATCCGTGATTGGATTTTGGATTCAAACTTTCATTGGGCTGCAACAGCGGATCGGGTTCGTCGGAGATCACTTGCTCGAATTGAATCGCCGTTTCGGTCCCGTCCTGAGAAATCAGTTTGGCCGTTAGGTGCGAGACGATGAATCCCCACTCCGAATCGATCAGGGCTTGTTGCCCGTTCTTCGGAAATCCGGTGAACCGCAGGGCCGTGATTTGCTCGATCGATTCGTCAATGTTGCCGTTGATGTGCACCTTCGTTTTGGTTTGAACCGTTCCGGTCGTCTGGTACTCCGCAACCCCATCGACGGTCGCGGCGATGACGCGTGTGTTGTTGTTGGTGGACAGTTCCAGATCGGAAATCGGTTTCCAGAGCTCGTCATCCTTGACCCCTGCGCGGGCGAGTTGCCACTCGTACAACCACAGC
>NZ_JBFHKV010000929.1:0-3481 GCF_041595215.1 Stieleria sp.
AAAATGGATCCGACGTCCAGGATGTCCGCTACGAAGCGTTGCAAGAACGGCTTTTAGCCGATGGTCAGGTGCTCGAGTACGAAGGCAGTGACAGCGGCGGCGCGGGATTGCGGCCCGGTGATTTCTCCGGGGTCGTGTTGGACAACACGTCGGCGAAACTGGACGGCTCATGGCAGACCAGTCAAGCCAACGGTCCGCATTTCTTGACCGGCTATCTACATGATTCCAATGCGAACAAAGGTAATTCCCGCGCGGCGTTTGAAATCAAGCTCGATGCCGGAACCTACGACGTACAAGTGGCATATCCGGCCAACAACAATCGCGCGACCAATGTTCCGGTCCAGGTCACACATGCCGATGGGACTGATTCGCTGATGCTCAATCAGCGAAACAAACCGGCGATCGAAAACGCGTTCAGCTCGCTGGGGCGATTCCGCTTTGATGCCACACAACCGGCCCGCGTCGTGATCGGCAATCAGGCCACCGACGGGTACGTGATCGTCGATGCCGTTCGATTCTTGCCGGTCAAAACCGGTGAATGAACGGCCTGTCGATTTAAGCCCGCATGCGTGAGCAAGGGGCCGCGTTAGCTAGGGGCCACGCGGCGCCCCTCGCTTACGCGTCGCCCCTCGCCTGCGCGTCGCACCTGGCGTGATCGCATTGAATTCAGAAGATCGACGAAATCAACAGGCCGTGAAGCAGCCGCACGAATGCCCTTAAGATCAATACCGCTAAGGTCTCAGCCCTGCCTGATCCGCGGCGTCTTCGAGGAAGTAGTTGATGTCGGCGTGCTTGTCCGCGTGCAGGACCTCGTAGGCGTGGGCTGCGCTACGGGCATGATAGAGTTGCTCGACGAGGTTGGCGTCGCGGGTGATGGCCGTCGCGAAGGCGGAGAGCACCTGCAGGTGGCGGTTGCGTTCCAGTTCCGGTGTCGCCAGCAGCAACACGGCGTGGACGCGACGGTCGTCGAAGGTGTCAAATTGCAGGCCTTCGGCGCTCAACCCCAAGACGCCGCGTATCTCGTCGCCTTCGCCATGGTCCAGGATGGCGTGGGGGATCATCAGCCCTTGTCCCAAGTAGGTCGACAACTCGGCGTCACGGGCCAGCACTCGTTCAACAAATTCATCCTGTGGAAGTTCCATCTTGGATGTCGCGTAAAGTTGCGACACAAGTTGTCGAATGGTCGCTTCGCGATCGCTGCCGGTCAGCCCGACCGTAATCCGCTGCTCCTGCAGGAAGTCCAGTAGCCGGGGGCGGTCCTTGTGGTCTTCGCCCGATCGGACCAGTGCGAATCGTGTGGCGCTCGGTCCGAGCAGCTGGTTGATCGCCAGTGCCGACAGTCCGACCGTGTTGACGACCGTTCGAACCTCTTCGCTGAAGCCCGAGTTTTCACCCGTTACCAGCAGGATCAAGCCGACCGCGACGCCGCCGTGTGGCAGCAGTGCGATGCCGAGGTAGCCGCGGACGTTGTCGGTCACCCCGGACAACGACATCGCGGAAAACGCGCTGACGCATTTGCCGATCAATCGCGCGGTGAAATACAGTCCGACCAATGCGGCCGCGCTGGGAACCAAACCGAAATCCAGTCGCATGCCGGCGAACGTAAAGAACAGGGCGAACAGCGCGCCGCCGATGGTTTGCAAATAGGCTTCGCCCGATCGCACCAGGTCGTGCTGGAAATTGGTCAGCACGATGCCCGCGAAGGTGCACGCCAAAATCCCTCCGGAGGTGCCGAAGCCGGCAGCCAGCCCCCATGAGCCCAGCACGGCGGCGACGATCGTCGGTCCTAAGAACGCCGGGCTGACGACCGTTCGCGTCAAGAGGATCGCGATGAATGCACAACCGCCGCCGATGACCAGTGTCACTCCAAACTGAATGAACACACTTTGCAACGCGTGTGTCCAGCCTGCCTGATTACCCAGAAACGTGGTGATAAAAACAAACACGGCAACGGCGACCATGTCGATCAAGCCGATCGCAGCCAGCAAGGTGCGGGTGAGAATGCCACGAGCCCGAGCTTCTTGAATCACCAGGACCGTTGTTCCCGGTGCCCCCGCGATCGCGATCGCGGCCAACAACAGCGCCGGCTGAGTCGTCATCACGTCGCCGCCGGGGACCAGTGGCCCGGCAAAATAAAGCAAGGCACCGACCAACACCGGCGTGATCAACGTCTCGCCCAGCAATAACAGCCCGATACGTTTGCCGGTGTTGCGTAGGCTGGCAAAATAGAGCGTTGCACCCACCGTGAATGCAATGAACCCCAGCACGAAGTGCATGTAGGGCAAAAAACGATCCAAGGCTTTGGGGTCCACCCCCGTGTCCATCCCCGGAAGGGCGATCCAGCGGAGCAGGATGCCCGTTGCGATCCATCCTGTCACCTTCGGCAAGCGGAGGAGGGCGAACAGTTCGCCGCCGATGATTCCGGTCACCAAGACCGTTGCCATATTCAGCAGCGGATCTTCGAGGTGAAGGTTTACCGAAGCGTGAAACATTTTAGGTGTCCTCGCCGATGTAGTTCAGGACGGACGCCCGCCAACAATACGAAAAGCCGATCAATCTACAAACAAAACCACAATGGCACCGCATGTTTCACAGCAGGCGGATCATCTCGCCGCATCGCCGATTCAGCCGCCAATTCAGGCACGGTGCGACACTACTTTAAAGCCTTCGGTTGTCAACCGATACCGTACCGGCCTGTCGATTTAATCGAATGGTGGCGGATTGATCCGGTGCCCGATTACATTGGTAGACGTTCCCTTGCGTTGCGAGCGATCGAATCGAAACGGAGGACGGCGGGGCATGGCGATTACCATCAAACCAACCGAAATCGCAGACATCGACGCCATCTTCGCCCTGCGAAATGACCCCGATGTGTTGCGCCATCAGTACCAGCCCCGGAAAGGCGAGACGCCGGCGTCGTTCGAAAAAAAACTGGCCGGTCACCCCAATGTCCTGGGCATCTCCTTCCGTTGCACGTCGATCTTCGACGACGGCGTTTTGGTCGGGCACGTGATGCAGCATTTTGGTCCGGGGCCGGAGGGAGGACGCCGTTCCTGTGAGTGTGGATGGAACCTTGCCAAATCGCATTGGGGCCAGGGGGTGATGCCCCGGGCGCTGACTGAGTTGTTCGCCCAACTGTTTGATGAAGATCCCCGGTTGATCGTTTTCGCGTGTTGCTTTGCATCCAATCACCGTTCGCGCAGGGTGATCGAAAAACTGGGATTCCAGCCTGACCGAATGCACTGGATGGTGTGGCTGACCCATCTGGTTCGCAGTCATGGGCGACGTATCGAACAATATCGGCTCGATCGTCTACGATATCGTCGAGCGGTTGCGCGGATGGCCCCGCCGAGCGAGTCCGCAGGATGAACACGTGGCGTCTGTTTCCCGCTTGCGCGTTCTTCGACACCCTTCGGGGTCGCGTCTGACGGGGGACCGGATGTCCGGAGGTGTCGCTTCGCTCACCTCCGGCTACTGGCTT
>NZ_JBFHKV010000930.1:0-3474 GCF_041595215.1 Stieleria sp.
CGCTACCATCTATACCATCTATGAGTTTCTTTTCATCCTGACGGACCATGAACGCCTGTTCCGCCGCTTTCCCATCATTCCTTGCGACTGACGCGTTCCAAGGTGCGCTGTCACAGCGTGGGGCCGACGGTCCAGGGAACGAATTCATGGTCGCCAAAACCGTTTCGTTCGCTGGCCGTTTGTTCGCCACTTGCCACCCGCAAGGCGAACTCAAAGAATTCGTCGCCGAGTTGCTCGATCGATTTGCCGGCGATCGCTTCGCCGGCATTCAAATCCATGTCGTCGCGCATGCGGTGAAACAGTTCGCTGTTGGAGGCGACCTTGATCACCGGAGCCGGTTTGCAGCCGAAACAACTGCCGCGGCCGGTGGAAAACATCACCAGATTCGCTCCCCCGGCGACCTTTCCGGTCACGCTGGCGGGGTCGAACCCCGGCGTGTCCATCACCGTCAACCCCTTAGCGGTCACGCGTTCGGCGTAGTCATACACCGCTTCCAATGCCGTCGAGCCGCTCTTGGAAACCGCGCCGAGCGATTTTTCGGTGATCGTCGACAGCCCGCCGGCTTTGTTTCCGACCGAAGGGTTGTTGTTCAGCTCGCCGCCGTAGTGGGCCACGTACCGCTGCCACCAGTGCAACAGGTCGACCAATTTCTGCGCGACCTGCGGTGACCGACTGCGATCGCACAGCAAGTGCTCGGCGCCATACAGTTCGGTCGTTTCCGAGATGATCGACGTGCCGCCGCACGCCACCACTCGATCGGAAACGATTCCGATGGCCGGATTGGCGGTGATCCCAGAATAGCCGTCGCTGCCACCACATTCGACGGCGATCGACAGCGCCGAGGCATCAGCGGTGGTGCGGGTGGCTTGGTTGGCCAAATCCAACACCTGTTCGAGCATCCGTTCGCCCCGGGCGATGGTGGCCTGCGATCCGCCTTCGGTTTGCATGGTCAACATCGGAACGCCGTCGTCGCGGGTCAGGGGCCGGCCGTCGGGAGCATGCAGCGGAACGATCCCGTGATGTTGGGCGAGATAGGCGGGCGTGTTTTGTTCGCAACCCAGGCCGATGATCAGCCGTCCGCCGACGTTGGGATGGTCGGCGTAACCGGCCATCGTTCGAGCGATCATCTGATGCTTGCGCCCGTCGAACTCGATCGCACAGCCGGTGGTGTGCGAGGCCGCGAACACGCCGTCGACATTGGGCCAACGCCGCAGACGCTGTTCGTCAAATCGCGCCACGATCTTGTGACAAACCGTCGCGCTACAATTGACCGTGGACAAGACGGCCACGTAGTTGCGTGTGCCGATTCGCCCATCGGGTCGAACGTACCCCTGGAAAGAACGTCGCAGGGGCGAAGGTTTTGCGGGCGGGTTGGTCGACGTGATCGTCTCGGCCACGCGATGCCGGTCTTGCAAATTATGGGTGTGGACGTGGCACCCTGGTTGGATGGATTCCCGAGCGATTCCGATCGGTTGGCCGTACTTGCGGACCGGCGTCTGGGCGGGGATCGGGCCGATGGCAAACTTGTGCCCGGTCGGAATCGGGCCGGCCAGCGTGATCGGGTTTCCGTCGACCCGCAGCACCTGGCCGGCGACGAGTGGCTTGGTCGCAATGACCACGTTGTCGTCGGCGTGCAATCGAAGGTAGTCGGGCATTTCTTTGACGTTGCTCATCACGTAATCACGCTGCCTATGGTTCCGGCGCCAGCGGCGCGAACGTATATTCGCGGACCCGTAGCCGGAGCACCAGGGTACAGCATTTGCTGGGATGTTTGCCGCAGGGACAGTCTTCCTTTGCGAAGGGAGTCTGTCACTGACGACCTGTCCTTGCAATCAAGCTTTGGGGCTCACACGCTTCGGGGCGTCTCGGCAGCTGGAGCTGTCGGGAACTGGGGTTCGGGCTGACGAAGCCGTCCCACCGATACATCGTCTTCCACGCACGCGGATCGAAACCTCGATGAAAATCCACGAATATCAAGGCAAAGAACTTTTCCGACAGGCCGGAGTGCCGGTCTTGGACGGCATCGTCGCCACCACGCCCGACGAAGCTGCCGCGGCGTACGAAAAACTGGGTGGTAAGATCGCAGTGGTCAAGTCACAGATCCACGCCGGTGGACGGGGCAAGGGCACGATCATCGACAACCCCAAACAGCACGGTGTGGTGCTGACCAAAAGCGCCGACGAAGCTCGGGCGGCCGCGGAGGGATTGCTGGGAAAGAAACTGGTCACCATCCAGACCGGACCGGCCGGCCAAACCGTCAATAAGGTGTTCGTCGAAGCCGGCTGTGACATCGCCCGCGAGCTGTACTTGGGAATCGTGCTCGATCGCGCCGTCGCCAAACCCGTGCTGATGGTTAGCACCGAAGGCGGCATGGAGATCGAAACGGTTGCCGAAAAGACACCCGAACTGATCCACAAAGAACACTTCGACCCGGCCGTCGGGCTGGAAGCCTACCAAGTGCGAAAGCTCTGCAAGAAGCTGGGCATCAGCGGCGCAGCAGCCAAGGCGGCGGCGAAGTTCATGCCGGCGATGTGCCGGTTCTACGTCGATTACGATTGCGAATTGGCCGAAGTCAACCCGCTGGTCATCACCGGCGATAACCAAATGATCGCCCTGGACGCCAAGATCACCTTCGACAACAACGCCCTGTTCCGCCATCCCGACTACACCGATCTGCGTGACCTGGCCGAAGAGGAAGAGAGCGAGCTTCGCGCCGGCAATGCCGGGCTGAGCTATGTGAAACTGGAAGGCAACATCGGCTGCCTGGTCAATGGTGCCGGGTTGGCGATGTCCACCATGGACATCATCAAGTACCACGGCGGCCAGCCGGCAAACTTCTTGGACGTCGGCGGCAGCGCCAACACCGAACAAGTCACCGAAGCGTTTCGGATCCTGTTGTCCGACCCCAACGTCAAGGGCGTGCTGGTCAACATCTTCGGCGGCATCGCCCGCTGCACCACCATTGCCGGTGCACTGATCGAGGCGAGCAAGACTGTCGGCTTTGACGTCCCACTGGTGGTTCGTTTGGAAGGCACCGAAGTCGAAGAGGGACGCAAGATGTTGGCCGAAAGCGACGTCAATGTCATCAACGCGACCGACATCACCGATGCGGCAAAGAAGATCGTCGCCGCGACCGGGGTTTGATCCCAATTTTGAAACCTGAACTCTCAAGTTTCATCTGGGAAGCTTGAGATCGGAAATCCGAAGTGCTGCACTTCGTTTCAACCATTCAACCAATCGCACACCTGACTCGACTGAGACGAACCTTCCGATGAGTATTTTGATTGACGCGAGTACGAAAGTCATCTGCCAGGGCATCACTGGCAGTGCGGGCAAATTCCACACCCTGGGCTGCCGCGATTACGGCACCCAGCTGGTCGGCGGCGTGACGCCGGGCAAAGGCGGCCAAGACGTCGAAGGGATTCCCGTTTTTGACACCGTCGAAGAAGCCGTCGCTGAAACCGGCGCCGACGC
>NZ_JBFHKV010000931.1:0-3472 GCF_041595215.1 Stieleria sp.
GATCCATGGGGCGTCGGTCTTCCTGGATGGGGGCAAAACGATGGGGGCAAAGCGATGGGGGCAAAGCGATGGGGGCAAAGCGATGGGGGCAAAGCGATGGGGGCAAAGCGATTTGCGCCCGTGATCGTGTTGTCGTTCTCAGGTCGATCAACTTTCGGCCTGGAAGGTGACCGACCGCTTTTTCCTCGGCATCGCGAACCGGCCTGCCGATTTCGACTTTGGCACGGGAATCGCACTTGCATCGGTGAGCATCGAAACATTGGACGCAATCTTTAACCAAAAGCCATCATGCCTACCACGCTCATCACAGGAGCCTCCTCCGGGATCGGCTGGGAACTCACCAAACAATTTGCCGGCGGTGGAGACGACGTCGTGCTCGTCGCTCGCAGTGAAGACAAATTGAACGAGTTGGCTAATCAGGTGCGCACCGAGAATGGCGTCAACGCGACCGTCCTTCCGGCGGATCTTGCCAAGCCGGACGCGGTCGACGAACTGTGCCGGCAGCTGAGGGAGCGTTCGATCGAGATCGACACCCTGGTCAACAATGCAGGTTTTGGGGCACTCGGCAAATTCGCAGAGATTCCTGCGGATCGGCAAACCGACATGCTGATGGTGAACGTTGTCGCGCTCACCCGCCTGACCCGGATGTTGCTTCCCGCGATGCTGAAAAACGGTCGCGGCGGCGTCTTGAATGTCGGGTCGATCGCCACCTATCAAGCTGGACCAAACATGTCGGTCTACTACGCATCCAAAGCCTATGTCCTGTCGTTCACCGAGGGGTTGCGGGAGGAGGTCGCCGGTTCGGGGCTTCACGTCACCTGTTTGGAACCCGGCGCCACCGAGACCGGATTCGGCGAAGACTCCGGCATGGGCAAGCTGGACATGTTCTCTTCGGCAACGATGCCAGCGAAAACCGTCGCCAAGGCTGGCTATGAGGGCTATGTCAACAACGCGGACATTGTCATCCCGGGCTGGAAGAACCGTCTGATGGTGACGTCGACCAGTTTTCTACCGCGCTTCGCAACTCGAAAATTGGTTGCCCGGTTGCAGGGCGCGTGAGACCGCGCGTGTATCGGTAGCACTTCAGAGAGGCCTTAAAGACTGTCACCCTCTCGGCGGCCGCCGCCTTGGTCGCTGGGGCGGCTGACGATGTTGTTCAAGAAGCTCTGCTCATTGACCAGCTTGCCGGCCAGGATGTCTGCTTCGGTGATCTTTGACAAAAAGATCGTGTGTTGGCCGATCACGCCCCGCCCTTGGTCGTAGACGATGTAGATGGCGCCATCGTTGCCGAGTGTCGCCGATGGATAACTGATCTGACCATCGTCGCACAAAAGCAGTCGATGCGTAAAGGTTTCGCCATCGTCGTCACTCAAGTACGCCGTCATCCGGGTCCGCGCGGTCTTGTGTGTTTCCAGTTCGCGTTCGTTTCCCTGTTTGTCGGTATAGACGTATCGCTTACGGCCGTTTTCCTGTTTCATTTGAACATCGTTGGCGACCAACAAGACTCGACCTGATGGGAGTGTTTTCAGGATGCATTTGGTATTGATCGAGAACTGCATTGGGTAGTAACCGCCCAGTTTCCAGGTTTTACCGCCGTCGAAGGATTCGGCAAACTTCTGTCCGTTCTTTGCGCGGTAGAACGTGAACAGGCTGCCGTCTTTTCGAATGATGGGCATTTGCTCGGCAAAGACCGCATCGTTATCGACGGGGAATTCGGACACGAAGATCGGCGTGCCGTCGACGTCTTCTTTCAGAAAGCGAATCCGCACCTTGTCCCGTTTGCCGACCAATTTGAAGTCGTCCATCGACCGCATGATCGTGCCATCAGGAAAGAGAAGCGGCTTCATGACGGAGATGTTTTTATTTCCGAGTAGCCGCGGCGGGGACCAAGCGGTGTGCTCGTTTTCGGGGTCCAGCATCGTAAATTCCCACGCCGACGTGGCGAATTCGTCTTTGCCCTTGAAGTCGATGTTCCTCAGGCCGATAAAGCGGATGTTGCCCTCGGGGTCTTTCCACAGCATCGGGTCCGACGCTCCCCCGCCCAGCAGCTCACTCGGGTCGAAGACAAAGACTTCCTTCCATGTTTTGCCGCCGTCCCCGGAGGTTGAGATGACCGAGAATTGGTCTTGGTGGTACGGCGCGCGTTCGGCTTGCACGTTGGAGCCGAACCAGGTTGCCCAAAGTCTGCCGCCCTCAGAGATTTCGACTTGAGGGCATCCCTGGAAGACTCTCAGGTTGATGCGGTGCTTGTGGTAGGGCTTTTGTCCTTTGAAATTGATTTTGGTCAGCGACGGCGGCGTCTTGCCCGTGATGCCGTAAGGAAAATTCTGGGACACGTCCTCGGGCGGCGGCAGGGTCACGTCACCCAACACGGATGAGGGATCCATCGTTTGGGCGTGCAGCCCCGCGGAGAGGCCCGGAAGCAGGCCGACCAGGAAACTCGATGCCAGCGCGACTGCGGCTGCATGGCGAAGCAGCTGATTCTGTTTTTGCATGTCTATCTTTGATTCGAACTGAACGTTGTCATTTTCCGATCGTTGCTAAGGTAAGCTATGGTAAACCGATGCGGATCCGAGGCTCGTCATTTTTCGGTGCTTTGTCAACGCTTCCGCCAGGCACCTGATTGCTGATTCAGACAAGGCACTCGATCGTTTGGTCCAATCGAATTTTTTGACAGATCTTCGCCGCAGGAGAGGAAACCTTGAATTTGAAACGCTGGTTCGCACTCATTGCGATCGTCACGGTCGTCGCCTGGCTCGGCTACGATGCGATGAAACGGAAACGCGACGATGATCTGGTTCGTGATCTGATGGATGCGCGGCGACAGCAACCGGATGAGGAACCCGAGGTGTCGGCCCTCGCTGAACCGCCCAGCAACATGGTGGTCAATCAGATTCCGGGCAACATTTGGTTCGTCGGCAAATACGAGGACGGCGGCGGCGTCGAGATCCCGTTTCGCCCCGGCGAGTCTCCGCAGAAGAGCGGTGACCTTACTCCGCTGCACGACAATCCGGGATATGTCGGACCCGAACAGTGCCAGGAATGCCACCGAGAGAAGTACCAGTCGTTTCTCGCGACGGCGCACTACAAGACAAGCCGACCGGTCAACGAAACGACGATCGACGGAAGTTTTGAACCCGGCTCCAACACGTTCCAGACCTCCGACCCCAACGTGTCCTTTGAAATGGTTCGCAAAGGCGATGAGTTTTTGCAACGCGTCCATTTCTTTGACTGGAACTTTGAGGTCCCGATGGAAATCATCATGGGATCGTCCAAAATGGCGCAGACCTATTTGTATTGGCACAAAGACGGGCTCTATCAACACAACGTGACGCACATCACCGACGGTAACCAATGGATCAATAGCCCCGGATACATCGACGGCGACGCCGCGTACGCCCGCCCCATTCCGCAGCGTTGCCTGGAATGCCACATGACGTACTTTGACTACCGCGGCAACAAGAATCGCTAC
>NZ_JBFHKV010000932.1:0-3467 GCF_041595215.1 Stieleria sp.
ATCTGTGGGTGGTTTCATTGTGAACTGCCGTGGCACGGAGGTTTCGTGGAGTTGGTTGACGTCGCAGGCTAAGTGGGGTGGCAAAACGATGGGGGCAAAACAATAAAAGGCAGAAAAGCTGATCCCGCTGAAACGATTCCAAATCTACGCCTATTTCTATCATACGACTTTGGCAGTTCCCCATCGTTTTGCCCTCATCGTTTTGCCCCCATCACCCTGCCTTCCCCCCGCGCTGCCGTTCCTTCACCAGCAAACAATCTTCAAGGACGAGCGCGTCCATCTCGGTCTTCATGAAGCACCGAAACGCATCCTCCGGCGATCCGACGATCGGTTCACCGCGGACGTTGAAACTGGTGTTGATCAGCACGGGGCAGCCGGTTTGCCGATGGAACTCAGCGAGCAACGCTTCGAACCGCGGGTTCTTTTCTTTGTCGACGGTTTGCACGCGCGCCGATCCATCGACATGGGTGACCGCGGGCAGCGCGTCGGTTCTCGTTTGACAGACCAACAACATGTAGGGGCTGGTGTGTCCATCGGCCAAATCAAAAAACTCACCGACGTGATCGAGCAAGACGACGGGTGCGAAGGGGCGAAACGATTCACGAAACTTGATCTTCAAATTCATTGTCGACTGCATGTCACTGCAACGGGGGTCGCCGAGGATACTGCGATTGCCCAGCGCCCGCGGTCCGAATTCCGCCCGACCGGCATACCGCCCCACCACCAGCCCCTCGGCCAACAGCGCGGCCGTCCGCCGATCGAGTTCTGCCGGATCGGAGATCACTTCATAGACCGCCCCCTGCCGATCAAGCACCGACTGCACTTGATCGCTCGAAGACTCCGGCCCGAGCAGGCTGCCGCGTTGTGAGTCGCTTTCGGTCGGCTGTCGCGGCTTGTCCAGCAATTGATGCCAGATGAACTGCGCGACGCCCAACGCGCCGCCGGCATCTCCTGCGGCCGGTTGGATCCAGATCGAATCGAACGGGCCTTCGCGAAGCACGCGCCCATTGGCGACACAGTTGAGCGCCACGCCGCCGGCCAAGCACAGGTTGCTGGACTTTGTTTTTTCGTACAGGTGACGTGCCGAACGCAGCACGATCTCTTCGGTCACCACCTGGATCGAAGCGGCCAAGTCGCGGTCCAGATCCTCGATCTCGCTGTCGCGCTGCCGCGGCGGTCGGCCGAACAATCGATGAAACTTCGGCGTCGTCATCCGCAACGACTGGCAGTATCCGAAGTAGTCCAGATTCAGATGGAACGAACCGTCTTCATGAATCGTCAACAACCGGTCTTTGATCACATCGACGTACTTCGGTTGCCCGTAGGGTGCTAAGCCCATCAACTTGTATTCGCCGGAGTTGACGCGAAAACCGCAGTAGTACGTGAATGCGGAGTACAGCAATCCGAGCGAGTGGGGGAACCGGATTTCATCGGTCAGTTGGATCTTGTTCCCCTGTCCGACGCCCATCGTGGTCGTGGCCCATTCACCGACGCCGTCCATCGTCAAAATCGCGGCCTGATCAAAGGGCGATGGAAAGAACGCGCTGGCCGCGTGAGACTGGTGGTGATGACAGAACGCGATGCGGCGTTTGAAACCATTTCCAAGTCCGCGTCGGATCTCGCGTCTCAGATGTAGCTTCTCCGTCATCCACGCGGGCATCGCTTTCCAAAACGACCGGAATCCCCGCGGCGCGAACGACAGATAGGTTTCCAACAGTCGGTCGAATTTCAACAGCGGCTTTTCATAAAAACCGACATGGTCCAGTTCGTCGGCGGTGATCCCCGCCCGCTGCAAACAAAACTCGATCGCGTGGATCGGAAATGCCGCGTCATGCTTTTTGCGAGTGAAACGTTCTTCCTGCGCCGCGGCAACGATTTCGCCATCGATCAAAAGGACCGCGGCGGAATCGTGATAGAAAGCGGACAGACCCAAGATTGCCGTCATCGATCGGCCTCGGCGGCAAGGTTGACAAAGCGAATCGGCGGCAACTGGTCGGCCAACAACGCAAGAGCAGCGTCGACAACACCTTGGCCGGCCAATTCAGCCAGCGAACGTGACGCGTCGACGTCACAGGATTTTAGCAGCACCAACTCATCGGCACCGACCAAAATGGACAACCAACCCGCAATCGCGTCCGTCGTCGTCGTCCAGTCTTCGGGCAAGGGTGTTTCTGTCGCGGCATGATAGAACGCGTCGACCGCGACCAGATGGCAGTGACACTCTGAACTGCGTTTCAGTCGCTCAAACTGCTCGGGAGTCGATTCGAGTTGCCATCCATCCAACTGCGGGCCCAGCCACTCGAACGTCGTCCGCAACAGTCCGACGCACTGCCAATGCAGCCAGCTCGATGGACTGGGGAAGGCGGCATCCAAACGACGCACCGCATCGATCAATTCACCGCCACCGACAATCCCGATCGTTTGTGCGGGCGGTTGTCTCACGGCCCATGCCTGAATCGAATCCGAGAGCGCGTCTCGCAACAACAGACTCCCGCCGATTTTGATGACTCGTCGCATGGTTGGTGGTGGCGATGAAAGGGTGGCAACCGCTACCGAAAATGGGAAGGAAGACGTTTTCTGCCCGCGGCAGATTCAATGCACAGGCTGGAAGCCTATCCCACAAGGTGCGCAACCGCAAAGGCCGGTGCGCAACGAGAAACATCATCACCCAAAATCGCGGGAAGTGAAATCCGTTGGCGGCCATCGCTATCGGTGGGAAGTAAATCGCTGCAGTGCCCGCTGACGACCAGGGGGCCACGCCCGCCGAACGCCGCAATCGCCTCGGAGACGATCGCCTGGGCCCGCTGGTGCACTTGGATCGCCAGTTGTTTCGCGTTTTCCACGTCAACGGTTCGGTGGTCCAGCCCGATCATCCGTGCGATTCGATTGGCGGCATGAAAGGCGTCGCGTGGTTTGCCATCGGCGCTGCGGCAATCCGAAGCGTCGCCAGGCTGGTACCCCAACAACAACCGCACGTCATCCATCGTGGCAAACACTTCACGCATCACCGCAACTGGATGCCCCTGCCAATCCAAGTGATCGACCAACGCACAAACCGGAGTCCGCCCGCCGCCGAGGTAAACGAGCGTGCCTTCGGACAACCGATCAAAATCGGTCCGGCTTGCGGTTGCCACTCCACCGTCACACAGCGGAATCAGATCGGTCGTGGTGGACCCGATATCGACCAGCAATCCGCCCCCGGACAACTGCGACGCGAAACGTCGGGCGCCCCACTTCGCCAGCGCATGCCAATTGGCCGCGGCAATCAGATCGACGTGTTCCATCGCCCACGCCGCGGAATGAACGTGTCCATCGACGGCATAAAAGAGCGGCGACGAACATCCACATTGCTTCACCGCACGGCAGACCTGATCGACGATGTGTTGCACGCCGACGCAACGATCTAGAAAACAATCCGCCAGCTCGCCGGTCATCGTCACCACGACGCGTGAGGCATCGGGATAGGC
>NZ_JBFHKV010000933.1:0-3464 GCF_041595215.1 Stieleria sp.
AGGCCACCGGCTATCAGACCACGGCCCAACGCGGGCTGGCCGAAATGGTCGGATGGCAACCGACGCCGGAAGACAAGCCGCTGTATCAGTCCCATGATTTTGTGCGAGACGCAAAGTTCAGCTGGGAGAATCCGGGATTCGAGCAGACTGATGAGCATCCGGTCGTCGGGGTCAGTCTGACCGACGCCAAGGCGTATTGTCAGTGGCTCAGTCAACGGGACGGCGTTCGCTATCGATTGCCGACCGAAGCGGAATGGGAATTCGCCTGCCGCGCCGGCACATCGACTTGGTTCTCGTTCGGGGATTCTGCCCAAGGGGTCTCGCACCGGCACGCCAATCTCGGTCACGTCGAATTGGAACAACATCGCAAGCACGCCGCAGAGCGACAATGGTTGCTCGACTGGGACCATGATCCGACGGACGGCTATGTCTTTACGGCGCCGGTGGGCAGCTACGCTCGCAATCCCTGGGGCATCGCTGACATGCACGGCAACGTCTGGGAGTGGTGTGAAGACCTTTGGCTTGACACGATTTACAAAGATTACGATCGCCCGAAATTTGATCAGCCCAATGGCGTTGCGGTGGACCCCGTCAATCGAGATCGACCGCAAACGACCACCAATGATTTCCACGTCATTCGCGGAGGCTGCTGGTACAACGGTGATCTGTCGTGTCGATCGTCCGCGCGAATTCCTTGGGATGCCGACGACGCGGCTTGTTACGTGGGATTCCGCATCGTCCGTGATGCCGGCCCGCAGCAGTCGACGGCGGCCCGGGAAGCCTACGAGGCGGAACAGGCGGCGATCGCTGCGGTCGAAGCGGCCGGCGGAAAACGTTTTGCGTCGCGGGGGCTGGACATCGAAGTTCGGCTTGAAGGGACAAACGTTGACGAATCCGTATTTCACAGCTTGGCGAAGCTGCCCGATCTGCAGCGGCTTCGCATCGGATGGCGGGACCGCGACGCCAACCTCTCTCAGGATGGACTCGATGCGATCGCGAATTTGAAACACTTGCAGGTTCTGGAATTCAAAAGCGGCCTGGGAATCGAAACCCTCGATCTGTCCGTGTTGACTCGGATGAATGCGTTGCAGGTGCTGCGTTTTCCCCGCGACGCGTCGTTAAACGATCAGCATCTTGCGGCGCTTGCCGAGTTCACTTCGCTTCGCGAGTTTCAATGTTTCGGCACCGCCGGTGGGTTGACCGACGTGGGGCTCAGCCGGCTGGGTCGGAACCGAAATTTGGAAACCTTGCTGGCCTGGGAGAACGAAGCGACCGGGGCGTACTTGATACATTTTCAGGGCTGTCCGCTGACGACGTTGGCCAGTACCGCACCGTTTCGCAGTGCCGGCGCGATGACGGACGAGCACGCCGCCAACTTGACAGGGTTTCCACACCTTCGCTCGCTCACGCTCGATGGCCAGTCACAGCTTAGCGGCGCGTCGATCGAGCGGATCGCAGCCCTGGACGAGCTTCGGCAGTTGAGTCTGCAACGTTGCCCCGGCATCACCGACGCCGAAATGTTGCCGCTGGCGAATCTGCAGCAGCTGCGTGAGGTCAACTTGACGGGCAGTCCGGCCGGTGATGTCGCCGCCAAAGCCCTGGGGACGATTCCGCGTCTGGAATCCGTGCGTCTGGGCAACGAGGATTCTGGCGAACGCGATGGGCTGACCGACGCCGGAGTCGCCGAGTTGTCCAAAGCGTTTTCGATCCGGGAATTGGACCTGACGTCAAACGCGTTGACCGATCAAGGGCTCAAGTCTCTCGGACGCATCAATCGATTGACGCGATTGACGATCACGTCGGATCAAGTCACCGGATCGGGGTTGGGGCCGTTGACCCAATTGCCCGACTTGCGAGACATTGCGCTCCGGACACCGGGGCTGGAGGACGTGGCGTTTGAGTACCTGGCGAGTGCAAAAAGCGTTGAGAAGCTACGGCTTGCCCATCGTGGCGTTCGGCCTCCGTCGGCGTTGACCAACGACGGCATGATGAAGATGCAGGCCGCCACATGGCTGAAAGAACTGTGGTTGCCTCGCAATGACACCGGACTGACCGAACAGAAGATCAGCGAGCTTGACGAGCTGATGCCCAAAACCAACGTCATCCCCTACACCGTCTCGCTGGACTAAAGTGGCGTAAGCGTCCATGAACCAACCTCGGCCCCATCGATTTGCCATCCTGCTTTGCAGCCTTGTCCTGCTTTCGTGCAGCGTCGCGAAGGCTGCCGAACCACTTGACGTGGCGACGGACGACGATGCCGTGATGAAGCTGGTGCAGTCATTCTGTGTGGATTGCCACGGCCCAGATACTCAAGAGGGCGAGCTGCGGCTGGACACGCTGACGCCGGACTTCACCGATTCGCAGACGGCGGCGAAATGGATCGAGGTGATGGACAACCTGAACCTGGGAGAAATGCCTCCGCAGGACGAACGCCAACCGCCCGACGTGTTGGTTGCACAAGTCGTCGACTGGATCGGAAACGAATTGAAGCACGCGGCGACGCTTTCCAAAAGCACCGGCGGCCGTGAGTTGATGCGACGACTCAATCGTAGGGAGTACGCCAACATTGTCGGCGACTTGCTGGCGGTCGAATTCCTGCCCGGCGAAGGACCGCAAGACTTGTTGCCGCCCGACGGAACGATGAACGGGTTTGACACGGTCAGCAAGGCATTGTTGTTGGACCCGTCGCTGATGGAAAAGTATTTTGACGTCGCTGCCATGGTCGCAAACAAGGCGGTGATCACCGGGCCGCCGCCGGTTCCGACACGCCGCAATCGGATGCAATACGAGGACAGCACCGGCGGCATCGAGTACATCAAGCATTCACGCGAGACGATCCTGACCGAAGATGGCATCATCACGATGAACCAGGGGATGCGCAGCGACGAAGCCTTGCGGCACCCTTGGAACGATCAATTGATTCCGATCCGCGGCAGATACCGCTTGCGGGTCCGCGTGGGAGCTGATCCGCGCGATCGCGAGGCACTTTACATTCGGATCAAGCGCAGTGGGGATGGTGATTTGTATTTCGGCAAGGTGCCCGGAACGCTGGAACGTCCCGAAGTGATCGAAATCGAGCGCGCCTTCGACGTCCCCGGCGGAAATGAAATCGGCATCGAATTTGTTGACGCGCCAAGTTTTGGACGCGTCAATTATCACTTCTCGGACCTGCGGCGATCAGCGGAAGAAGCGACCAAGAATGGAAACGCGACCTTGGCGGGGCGGTTGCAGGCGCAGTTGGGCGCACAGGGATTTCCCAATCAGGGACGGATCGAGCCGGACACCCGAACGACGGACCATTTGCCCCGGATCCTGTTTGACTGGATCGAGCTGGAAGGGCCGCTGTATGAACAGTGGCCACCCCAAAGCACGGAGCTGATCTTTCATCGCGGTTTGGACGCGTCGGAGTTCGGCGAATCCTACGCCCGCGAGATCTTTGCCCGACTGCTGCCACGGGCGTTTCG
>NZ_JBFHKV010000934.1:0-3460 GCF_041595215.1 Stieleria sp.
GAAGCATTGCAAGCGGACTATTTCCGCGACGTCCTGATTGCTTCGTTCAGCCATCCGAACATGGAAGCGGTCATCCAGTGGGGCTTTTGGGAAAAGATGCACTGGAAACCCGCCGCCGCGCTGTGGCGAGACGACTGGACGCTGAAGCCGGCGGGCAAGGTGTTTGTCGATCTGGTCGCCAATCAGTGGTGGACCGACGAGTCGCTGACAACCGACGCACAAGGACAAGCCCGAACACGCGGTTTCTTGGGTGACTACCAGATCACGGCCCGCGACGGCGACCTGGCAGAAACGGTCACGACGACCCTCCACCGCAAGGGGACGACGGTTCGCATCCGGCTGCCCTGACAGAGCGGAAAAGGGGTCAACGCCTGGATTAAACAACAGGGCGATGGTCTGACCGTGTTCCATGAACCGCTGATGCTCGACGCGCCCGAGACGTGGGTGCCACGCCGGAATTAAACGTAGCGGCTGATCAGCGAATGATTGCACGCAAGGTGTTTGCCACCGGTCGACCTGGCACTCTCACCTCTGAACCTCCGTACGGCGTGTAAAACCGATAACGTGGTCGCGGAGCCACTACTGGCGCGACCGGCACCACCACGGGCCTGCGGACGACAATCGGTGCGGGGTACACCACCGGCGGCACGTACACGGGACGAGCGACCGGGACGGCGTAGCGCGGCGTGTAGATGTCGATCCCCACGTACTGCGCTTGGGCATTGGAAACAAACGTCGCCGACGCCAACAGCGCCAAACCGACAATCAAGGCCTTCATCTGTCTTCTCCAAACCGTTTGTCTTGAGGGGAATCCGATGTCGTGTCGGCAGTCGATGCGACACGCCCGGAGAATCTGTCCCGCAATTGTTCGCTGCCACTGGCGAGAAAGCAAGCTGGCGGATCGGGTGACGCACAGGACACACCGTCGCCCCCCGGTTGCTGACTGGCCGGTTGACGTCATCGATATTGCGAAATCAATGCGGTGATGTGACGCATGCCCGTTCCTCTTTAAATGCCGTGACGCAACCCGTTTCGACACTGAAGGTTACAGACACACATGGCGATCACACGCCGGCAAACCGAACCGCACCAATCAAATTCCGCAACAGCACCACCAGTATGGTAGAATGGCCCCACCCAGACCGTTGACAAGAATTTGCTTCACGAGAATTCGCGATGAAATGTCAAACATGGGGGCACAGGCATTCGGATCGAAGAAGGCTTCGAATCGAGACGTTGGAAAAGCGGCACCTCTTGGCTGCGGCGCTGTTGGAAACGTCACTTCTACGGGATCTCAACCCACAACCCCCGGCATCAGGTGCTCAACAGTTTGTCGCCGTCGGTGATCGGCTGTTCTTTGTCGCCGATGACGGGCTGCACGGTGACGAATTGTTCGTCATCAACGGAGAGGGCCAGGGAGTCCTGGTCAAAGACATCGGACCGGGCCCGATCGACGGCGAGATCCAACATCTGACGGCCGTCAACGACACGCTCTTTTTCACCGCCTATACCGACGATGCCGGGCAGGAACTTTGGAAGAGCGATGGCACCGAGGCGGGCACGGTGCGCGTCCGCGACGTCAATCCGACGGTGACGACCTACGAATACGACGGCGTCACGTACAGCTATGGTGATTCATCGTATCCGTTTCATCTGACGGCCGCCGGCAACAAACTCTTTTTCGTTGCCGACGACGGGACACACGGTTACGAATTGTGGATGAGCGACGGCACGGAAGCGGGCACGGTGTTGGTTTCCGATCTGGCCCCGGGGGAAACGAGTTCGAGTCCCGATCGGCTGACCTTTGCCGCGGCGATCGATCAAGGCACACTCTTCTTCACCGCACAATCGCCGAACATTGGCCGCGAGCTGTTCAAAACAAACCTGCAGGGCGCCGCGTCGCTGGTTGCCAACGTTTTTCCGGAAACCAAGGCCGACGGTTCGCCGTTTTATGTCGAATGGACCGCTATCGACAATCAACCGGTGATTCGGAACGCACAAGGGAAACCGATCGTGGGCCAACTCGATGCTTCGCAGAACTGGGTCTTCTTCGAAGCGGATGGAACCCAGGTGATGCCGTCGGATTTCTATCCGTTCTCTTCCAGCCCTGATGACCTCGTCGTGTTCGACGGTTTGCTGTTCTTTTCTGCCACCGGTGGCATGCGTGACGGAGACAACACCAGCGCCGTCGGCCGCGAATTGTGGGCGACCGACGGGACCTCTGCAGGCACGTTTGTCGCCAGCGATTTGGCCGCGGGAGAGGAGGTGATTACCTTCACGGATGTCACCGGGGCGAACGTCAACATCCGTCGCCCCCGGAATTCGTCGCCGCTCGAATTAGTGGCGACGGAAAACCAGTTGTTCTTTTCCGCAAAAGGAGACGTCGCGACGGGTCGAGAATTGTACGTGCGCGGTGCAACAGGCATCCCGGGGCAAGGCACAAGCGAATTGGTGAAAGATATTTCCCCCGGTGCTGCGGATTCCTGGCCATCGGAGATCACGCGCATGGGCAATCGCGTCTTCTTCGCCGCGGACTCGGACGAGGGCGTCGAATTGTGGACCAGTGATGGGACAACCGAGGGAACAGTTCTCGTGAAAAACATCGCTCCGGGTTTACTCGATTCCGACCCGGAGAGCCTGACGCCGCTCGGAGACACCTTGTTCTTCACCGCCAATGATCGAGCGAACGGCCGAGAGGTCTGGAAGAGCGACGGCACAGCCGAAGGCACGGTTCTGGTCAAAGACATTCACCCCGGCGGTCAAAACGCCCACAGCCTGGCTCACGAATTGACCGCCTTCGGCAGCCACATCTATTTCGGCGCGAGTGACTTTTTCCGCGGCTATGATGTCTGGCGAACCGACGGAACCGCCGCGGGCACCGAGATGGTCGGCGTGCAAACGGACAAGACAATTTCATCGGACCCCAAACACTTGACGCGAGCGGGATCCAAGTTGTTTTTCGTTGCGAAATCGCATGAATTCGGCGAGGAGTTATGGGTCTCTGACGGAGACTCCTTCAGCACCCGCGTCGTGAAAGACATCAATCCGGACTTTGTCGGCAACGCTCCCCAAGGCGCTTCGGTCAGTGACTTGGTTGAGTTCAACGGGATGCTCTATTTTTCAGCCTTCGATGGAACCGCCTCACGACTTTGGAAAAGCGATGGCACCGAGGCTGGAACCACCTTTGCAACGCTCGGAACCGGCGGCATCCCCGTTCCGGGCCCCAACGCGCCGCGTGATTTGATCGCGAGCGGCGACACCTTGTTCTTTACCGCCGATGAACCAGGCTCTGGGCGTGAACCCTGGGCACTGAACGCAACGACGGGTCAAGCGACGTTGTTGAAAGACATCGATCCGACGTTGCAGACGACCAGCAATCCGCCCTTTGCTCTCTCATCCCAACCGCTGGATTTCGTCCGCTACGACAATCAACTTTATTTTAGCGCCTATAGCCCCGAAA
>NZ_JBFHKV010000935.1:0-3457 GCF_041595215.1 Stieleria sp.
GGACGTGTAAACCGAGACCTGGATGTCAAACAGAGACTCAGAGAGTTCTCGGGGTTGTCTCTGGGGTGCGGGGCGAACCAGGGTGGTTGGATTCGGCAGCCCGGACTCTCTCTGCGAAAGTGAGAACTTTGGGTTTGGGCGCCGCGGTGGCGAAAGACCGCGAAAAAGGGGGCGGAAACGAGAAACGCCCGCGGGTCATGCTGGACCGACGGGCGTTAACTGGTTCGCGAGAGTTTTCGCTTTTTTAAATTCAGCTCCCCCGGCAGGACTCGAACCTGCGACAAGGCGGTTAACAGCCGCCTGCTCTACCAACTGAGCTACAGGGGATTGGTATGTCCGGCCGGGTTGCCTTGGTGGGCGATCGGCCGGGGCCGCCGGGCGTTTTCTCCCGGTGGGTCGCGAAGTTTAGTTTCTCGACTTTTCACTGACAAGATCTCTTGCCTGAGACTCCCAAAATCGTTGGCAGGTTCGGTTTTTGCCCGGTTTTGACGGCCTTTCCTTTTAAAACAGCCACCCGAGCAGGCCCCGATTCGCCGAATTGCTTCCCCCGAGGGGCTTGGGCGGCATGGATCAGATCCCCCGCCCCAGACTTGCGGGGCGCTGTTGAGCCCCACATCGGCATCCAGTGTGGGGCGGTGGCGAGCGCGGGTTCTGTTGACGTGGTGGGGTGATTTGGACTATTTGGGGTGAATGAATAAGACAATCTTCTTTTCGGTCGGTGAGCCTAGTGGCGATCAGCATGCGGCGCGGTTGATTCGGGCGCTGAAGGCCCGCGAACCGGAACTGCAGGTACGTGGTTTTGGTGGCCAGGAGATGCGCCGGGCCGGCTGCACCGTGGACTTGGACCTGACCGAACACGCCGTCGTTGGGATTCTGGAGGTCCTGCCCAAACTCCGCGAATTCTTCCGCTTCGCCGATCAGGCCGAGGCGATCTTCGCCGCCGGAGGCGTGGACGCGGTCGTGTTGGTGGATTTCCCTGGGTTCAACTGGCACATCGCCAAGCGGGCGAAGAAGTACGGCATCCCGGTGATCTATTTCTGCCCCCCACAATTGTGGGCCTGGGGCGCCTGGCGGGTCAAAAAAATGAAGGCGACGGTCGATCATGTGTTGGCCGTGCTGCCAATCGAGGAACAATTTTTCAGCGGCCACGGGATCCCCACCAGCTTCGTCGGGCACCCGTTTTTTGATGCCGTCAGCGAATCAACTCTGGACACGGCCCGGATGCAATCCTTGCGGTCGGCGGCCTCGGAATCGCAAACCGTGGCGGTGCTGCCGGGCTCACGGACTCATGAAGTCCATCGGAATTGGCCGGTGATGCTCGATGCGATCGCCGAATTGTCGGCGGCCAACCCGCGGACGCGGTTTGCCGTCGCCGCGTATCGCGAAAAGCATTTCGAGTTTTGCCAGGCGACCGCGAAGGCCGCCGCGACCGAAACGGGCAAGCCGCTGCCGATCGATTTTTTCTTGGGAGCGACCAGCGAGGTTGTCGAACATGCCGCCTGCGCGATGATGGTCAGCGGGTCGGTCAGTTTGGAGTTGATGGCCCGGCAAACCCCCGCCGCAGTGATCTATCGCGTCGGCCGATTCCTGTACGCGTTTGGAAAATGCGTCGTCAAAGTCGACAGCATGACGCTGCCGAATTTGATGCCGGAAGCCTCGCGGCCTGTTGATTCAGTCGATCTTCCGAATTCAACGCGATCGTGTCAGCCGGACGCGCCAGCGAGGGGCGGCGCGAGGCCCCTTGCTGACGCGTGCGGGCTTAAACAACCAGGCCGCTCGGCCCCGGGAAGCAGCACCGAACGCGTCTTCCCCGAAATCGTCTCGGTCGGCAACCCTGCCAAGGCGAGGGATTTTTTGGTGGCGACGGTCGGCCGGATGATGAACGACGCCGATTATCTGGCAACAAAACGTCAGCAGTTGGCAGGATTGCAAGATCGGTACGCCAAGCCGGGGGCGAGCGACCGCGCCGCGGCGAAGATTCTGGAGCTGTTGCCGCAGGGCCGCGTGGCCGATTTGCCGAGGCGGGCGGCGTAAGCTGGACGCCGCCACTGGTTCGCGAACGCCTTGGCGGGTTCCGCGTCCCGACGCGGTGGCCGGAGTTTTTTTGCGAATAATTGGGGGTTGTGGGCAAACCGGTTGCCGCTGGAAACCGTACTGTTTCGACTGTGACTGTCCATCCGGTCAGGCCGGCCGGCCTCCGGGTCTTGCCGAATTCCCCCACCGCATTGATCTTTTCATCCTGATGACGACTGAAACGACTCCACCGCGTTCTCTCGGTGCTGTGATGAGCAGCGAGGCGGGCTATGAAGCCGATGTTGATGATGCTCCGCTGAGAATCTCCGGTTTCGTCGCGTTGTTGTTGTCGCTGTTGAGCGGGTTCACGATCGTGGCGTTACCGATGGTCGGGTTTGCGATCGCGGCGGTGCTGTTCGGCATCTTCGCGCTGCGGAAAAGCGATTCGCAGTCCGTGCCGGTTGGCACGACAGCGGCGCGGATCGGAATCGTGTTGGCCGTGCTGTTTGGCACTTGGGGCGTCGGCCGCTACTCGCTCAAGCGGAGCACGCTGGGCGGCCAAGCCGAATACTTTGCCCGCCAGTTCGTGCGGGTGGCCAGCAGCGGAAACGAGATCTACGCCAAGGAGCTTCAAAAAAGTTACGTCAATCGTTACTTGAAGACGATGCCGCTGGAGGAAACCTACGAGCTGGAGCGGTTGAAGAGGGAGCGGCAAATGAAAGAAGCCCGGGAGCGTGGCGAAGAGGTATCGCCTCCGGGAGACGAGGACAGCTCCACGGTCACCGATCTGGTCAAGTATCCGGTCGACCACGAATGGGTGTTGTGGCGGCCGGTGCGCGTCTTCAGCCATTACGGTCGCCAGAAGGCGGAAGTGGTCTTGGCGGCCGACCGCTCAGAAAAAGGGTACAAGCTGCGGATCGTGCTGGAGTACCTGGTTCACAAGGAACGTGGCACGGCGGAGTGGTACGTCGAAACGTGTTTGCCGTACCGTGACCGAATCGTTGCCGAGTCGGTGTTGTAGCAAGCGCCGTCGAGTCGTTTGACGTCGTCGACGAACTCGCCACCGCAACGAAACTCTTGGCGGGCTGTTGATTTGATCATCGCCGAAGCACGAGTGAGCTGGTGGCGGTCAAGCAGCGCCGCCCAATGAAGCGTCGTTTTCTTTCGTTGGGGCCCGTAGGCTCGCGTCAAACGGCTGATCATCGTTTGAGATCAGCCGGTTCGCGCCAGCGCGAGCGGCGCCCCTCCATGTCGATTCAGCGGTATTGGGCTCGCGCCCTTCCGCGAACGCGGAACGCTTGGCGGGTGTCGGGGAGACCGGAGGGCTCGCGCCCTTCCGCTAACAAGGAACGCTCGGCGGGCGTTGGAGAGATCGGAGGGCTCGCGGGTTGTCGCTAACACGAAATGCCCGGCGGGCGTTGGGGAGACCGGAGGGCTCGCGCCC
>NZ_JBFHKV010000936.1:0-3452 GCF_041595215.1 Stieleria sp.
CTCATCGAGACGTGGGGCGATTGGTGATCCAGAGCGATTGGTAGGGCGCCACATTCAGCACGGCGTTTTGATCGTCGAAACGGGCTCCCGAAATGGCGTCGTGCCAGGCGTCCATCGCGATCAGGTTTAGATCGGATAGTCGTAGTTCCTGCACCGAATCGGTCATGTTGTGCACGCAGAACACGCTTTGGCTGCGGTCGGTGCTCTGCCGCCAAAACGCAAAGAACGGTTCGTGCAGCTGCAGGGTGAACTGCGTCGCGTTGGGGTGGAACGGCAGCATCTGACGACGTAAATCGATGCGGCGGATCAGTTCGTGGAACACCTGATGGTGCACCGACCCTTTGTCGTTCAGTTTCCGTTGCAGGTCCTGCCAATTCCATTTGTGGCGATTGATGCTGCGGTTGTGCTTGGTCGCGTCCACGCCGGCTTGATCGTTGGGGGTGGCCAGCAAGCTGTGGATGTAGAAGGCGGGGATGCCTTCGAGTGCCATCATCACGGTTTGCGAGCACAAGAAACGTTCGACCTGCCAAGGGTCTTCACCTTTGACCGTTCCCCGCAACGCATCAAACAGCGCCACGTTTAGTTCGTAAACGCGTTCGCCGCCGTCGGGCGTGCGGCGGGTCGACACGTGGCCGCCGAAGCGTCGCACGGTTTCCACCAGTTGCAATTGTTCTTCGTCGGACAACAAGCCTTCGGCCGGCCGCATGCCGATGCCGTCGTGCGAGGCGGTGAAGTTCAGGTAGGTGCAGCCCACCGGCGCCGGCGGCATCGTCATCATCCAACGCTTCAGGTATTCCGTTTTTCCGGTCAACAACGCGTGCACCAGCAGCGGCGCCAGGCTGAAGTTGTAGATCACGTGGGCTTCGTTGCGGTTGCCGAAGTACGTCAGGTTTTCGTGGTTGGGGACGTTGGTTTCGGTGATCAGCAAGGTTCCCGGCGCGAAGAAATCGGTGACCGTGCGGATCAACTTGACGACTTCGTGCGTCTGGGGCAGGTGCATGCATGTGGTGCCCGGTTCCTTCCACAGAAACCCGACCGCGTCGAGCCGGAAAATACTGACGCCGTGTTCCAAGTACAGCCGGATGATTTTCAGAAACTCCATCAGCACTTGAGGATTGCGGAAATCCAGGTCGACTTGATCGTGGCTGAAGGTGCACCAGACGTGTTTCAGACCGGCGGACGTTTCGGTCGGTCGCAGCAGTGACGATGCGCGGGGGCGGACGACTTCGGAGAGATCGTCGCCGGCGTTGGCTTCCATGATGTAGGAGGCGCCGGGCTCGATCCCCTTGCGATAATTCTCAAACCATTGACTTTCCGAAGACACATGGTTGATGACGATGTCGGCCATCAACCGATAGTCATCGGCGATCTGCGAGATCTCCGACCAATCGCCCAGCTTGGGATTGACTTGGGTGTAATCGATGACGGCAAACCCGTCGTCGGAGCTGAACGGGCAAAACGGCAGCACGTGGACGGCCGAGATGGAGTCTTTGACGTGTTGCTTGAGAAACGCGTGCAGCGTTTCCAGCGGAACCGCGTCGCCATCGACGATCGAATCGCCGTAGGTGATCAACAGGCAATCTTCTTGCGACCACAATTGGTGAAGCGGCAGTGGCCGTTGTTCTTCGAGATGGTCGAAGATCGCGATGACCTCGTCGGCCAGTCGCTCGGCATTGGAGTCGGGGTAGAGGAAACCGAGGTGTTGAGCAAGTTGCGCGCGAACGGGCGAGTCGTCAGTGTCCGTTGAAGCCATGGAATCGATTGCTTGTAGCGGGATAATCGAGGTTAGAGAGAATCGTTTCAGGCATTGTCTGCCTCCACCGCGCCCAGAATCTGGTCATAGATGTCTGGCACCGCGCTGGTCACTCGCGACCAGTTGTGAATGAAGGGGCTTTCGTCTGGACGATTGAGGAATTCGTCTCCCGCCGCAACGATGACACGGCTGAATAATTCAACCGTGGTTTCCTCTCGGTGACGATCCAGGTTCAGCCCACTCATCACGGCGTCGTTGTGGTAATGGTCCACGACGTCGAGCGCTGTACGGTAGTAACAGGCTTTCAAAGTTCGCAGCATGCTGTTGCTGATCACGAATCCTTGAACGGCCAGTTTTCGAATGAAGGCTTTGCAGATATCGGTCGCCATGCGATGCAACCCGCTCGTGCGATCGTCTTCGGAAACCGGTTGATGTTTGTGATCGTAGGCGTCGGCGATGTCCACCTGACAGATCCGATTCAAGTTGCAATTGCGGTACATTTCCGACAGGGTGCCGATTTCCAGTCCCCAGTCGCTGGGGATCCGCAACGAAGTCACGATTTCGGAACGCATCGAAAACTCACCCGAAAGCGCGTAGCGAAAGCTTCCCATGTAGTCGAGATACTCGACGCGACCGAGCACGGTCTTGAGGGCTCGGATCAACGGAACGACCAGCAACCGAAAGACGCGGCCGTTGAGTTTGCCGTTGGCGGCGCGATAGTAATAGCCTTTACAGAATTGGTAATGGAACGACGGATGGGCCAGCGGGTACAGCAGTCGCGCGGGTATCGAACGATCGTAAGTCAGGATGTCACAGTCGTGCAGCGCGATCGCTTTGGATTGTCCCGATGCCAGGAAGTACCCCAGGCAATACCAGACGTTTCGCCCCTTGCCCGGGTCCATCGGCGCCAACCCTTCGGCTTGCAGGGCGGCATCGACGTGTCGCAGTCGTGTGCCGTCATTCCAGAGCACGACATGGTTTTGCGGCAGTTTGTCGAAGAATCGTTTGGCGGCGTGGAATTGTTGTTCGTTGGCTCGATCGAGCCCGATGATGATTTCGCTCAGGTAAGGGATCTTTGCCAAAGCCTCGACGATTGGTCCCATCGCCGGGCCTTCCAGTTCCGAGTACAGGCACGGCAACAGCAACGCCATCGGAGTCTCAGCGGAAAACTGCACCAATTCTGACTCAAGCTCGTCAGTGGAGCGATTTCGCAGGTTGTGAAGTGTTCCGATAATTCCGTTCTGCGAAAAGTCCGCCATGGTGTTCGCCTAAATCAGTGAAGGGGAGATTGGGAGGGAGGAGTCGCGTCGCGTTCCAGCCGTGTTAGCAGTTGCGAAACGGCTTCGGCCCAGCCGGCGGCACCTTGCGCGGTGGCAATGATCCCCCGGCCGGCGGCAACGTGGACTCCCAGTCCGGAAGGAGTCGGGATACCGATCGGTACATCGGCCAAATCCAGCATGCTCTGGTCGATCGGACTGTCACCGATCGCCGCGAGAATCGGTGGACCGGTGCGCTGCGATGATGGATCGGAGAGCGCCTCTTGATCGGAGTGTGACAGACGCTGTGCGACAGTTTGCATCGCCCGCCCCTTGCTGGTCTGGCCGGCGACGTGCCAAAAACGACCACCGCGGGTCAGGGTGAGCTGGTGATCACGCAACGCTTGTTCGAACTTGGCTCGCTGATCGTCGCTGTCGTCCCA
>NZ_JBFHKV010000937.1:0-3449 GCF_041595215.1 Stieleria sp.
CCGACTCCGTTGATCGAGTCGATGATTCAGCGTGACGTGACCAGCATGACAGCGATGTCGTTGAAATCCGATTCGGATGCGACGATGAGTTTTTGCGGCGTCGATGGCGGCGGCAACCACTTCGTCTATCTGGTCGACAGCAGCGGCAGCATGGGCGACGCGTTTGATTCGGCGCGTGCGGAGTTATTGCAATCGATTCGCTTGCTGACATCCGATCAGCGTTTTTATGTCATCTTCTTCGATGCCGAACCCGACTACATGCGGCTGTCATCGCTCGACGAAGACGAGCCACGCAGTGTGTATGCGACGGCGGAGAACAAGCAGAAGCTGCAGCGGTGGGCGATGACGATCAAGATGGATCGCGGCCGGGCGCCCTATGACGCCTTGCCGTTCGCATTGGAATTGAACCCGGACGTGATCTTTCTGTTGTCCGACGGCGAGTTCCCCCAGCGGATCGAGGACATGCTGGGGGAGATCAATCGGATCGACAATCTATTCGGTGACGACGGTCCGATCAGCATCGTGCACACGATCGGCTATCACAGCCGAGAGGGCGAGAGCCGGATGCGGCGGATCGCGAAACAGAACGGCGGCCAATACCGGTACGTCCCCAAACCAAGCAACTAACGCTCGATCCAGGGATTGTCGGTTTCGCTGATCGGCACCTGCGAGGTGACGAACTTGACGATCTCGGGGATCACCTGAGCTGATTCATTGACCAAGAAGGGGCCTCCCAAGGGCTGCTTGACCTGCAGCAATTCCAGCCCCTCGGGATCTTTGCCGCCGGTAAGTTTCTTCTTGGCCGCCTCGACCCGTTTGTAGATTCGATCCGTGTCGCTCTGTTCGGGCGAACCTTCCCCGACAACCATCATGATCGGCAATGAGGCGACGGTGGGAACTGCGATCGAGGTTTCGATCGGCACCCCCTTCAACAAGCGTTCGGGCGACACCAGTACCAACGCCTTGACGTCTTGGCCTTGTTTACGCGTCCCGACCGGCACAAAACTCCAATCGCGTTGGGTCCAGCCGGCGGCCAACACGCACCCTTCGCGGATGCCGATGACGACCAGCGCGTTCAAATTCAGCTTGCCCTCGTTGTTTTCCTTTTCCAGGAACGCTTTGGCCGCATCCAGGTCGTACTTGACGATCGCCAGAACGTGTTGCTTGCGCATCCGTTCCAAATCGAATTCCTGCGTTTCCCCGCGTGGATCGGTGTACTCTCGCGATCCACCGTGTCCGCGATAGTCGAGCGCCAAGACGGCGCAACCGGCATCACGAAGTGCGATACAGAGCTTGCCGTAGGGCGCCTTTTGGCCTTTCCACTCATGGACGATCATCACCGGGATCGCCGCCTTGCCTTTATTGGAACCGAAATAATATCCGCTCAGTTCCAAACCGTCCTTGGTCGGCAATTTGACGGGGCCCGGCGGAGGCGGCGGTTCCACCTTCTTCCGGGGACCTTGTGCGGACAGAGTCGACTGCGTCAACAACGTCAGTGTGAACGCAAGGATGACAACTCGTACGGACAAACGGCACATTCTAAACTCCTGGGCAGACAATCTCGGTTGGCAATCTCGGTTTGCTCATTTCCCTCTATTATGCGCTGAAACAAGCCCCAATGCCTAATTGAGAAGCTCTAAAAAGGCCCGCATCCACGCGGGATGGGCCGGCCAGGCCGGTGCGCTGACCAGGTGTCCGTGCGTGTGAGCCGAATCCATCGTCGCGGCCGGCTCGACATATTTCCCACCCCCGGCGGTGACTTCGAACTGCACCGCAGGGTAGCAACTGCAGTCTTTTCCGACCAAGACGCCTGCCGCTGCCAGGATTTGCGGGCCGTGGCAGATCGCGGCGATCGGCTTCTTTTCGACGTCAAATTGCTTGACAATCTCCAGCACCCGGGCGTTGAGACGCAGGTATTCCGGCGCCCGGCCACCCGGCACCACCAAGGCGTCATAGCTCGCGACGTCGACCCCGGAAAAGTCGGCGGTGATGGCGAAGCGGTGCCCGGGCTTTTCGCTGTAGGTCTGGTCACCGTCGAAATCGTGGATCGCCGTGGCCACCGTGTCACCGGGCGTTTTGTCGGGACAAACCGTGTCGACCGTATGCCCCATCGTCTGCAGGATCTGCAGCGGCACCATCGCCTCGTAATCCTCGACATAGTCTCCGACGATCATCAAAATCTTTTTGCCCATTTGAATTTCCCTTGCGGTAAGTAGAGTCTTGCGTTTTCCGACTCCGGCCGGATTCCGGTTCGAAATCGTAACCTAGAGTGGCAATGAAATTTAAACCGGGGGATACGTTTATGCGATACGCGATACTACTGAGCACACTGCTGATCACATCGATCACACCCACATCGGCGACCTCTCCGACCGGCTGGAGCCCGATCATTCTGCCGACCGGTGAGTACCGGGCGAGCATTAAATCGATGCCGATCGAGCAACGCCCGGGTCGTCTGCTGCACGTCTACGGCAACACGGTCCGGTTGTTGGACCAATCCCGTCGCGGCACGCCGGCGCGACCGATGCGACAAATCTTCTTGGGCACCACAGACCTTCGCACCGACGTGCTCGGCCGAGAATAAATCGTCCTTTCGTCGCGCGGTGCGGTTTTGGTACCGAAGAATCATGAGAGTGATTCGCCCTGATCAGCCCACCCAAACACCCTCCCTGGACCTACCGCCGACGCAGCCTGACGCGATTGTCGGATTTGACGCACTGCGCGCGATCGCGGCGTTGGCAGTCGTCGCACTGCACGCCGGCGTTCCCTATGCGCGGCACCCGATGCCCGGTTTGGTTTGGCCCGTGTGGGATACCAGCAGCCGGATCGTCGATGCCGTGTTCTGGAGCATCGAAGTCATCATCATGCCGTTGTTCTTGATGATGGCAGGATTCTTGTTGTGTCGTTCTTCACACCGAGACTCCCCCAACCGTCTGATTCAATCCAAAGCGAAACGGTTGCTGATTCCGTTGGCTTTTGGCATCGTCGTGATCCTGCCGATCAGCCTTTACATTTGGACCGCGGGTTTGGTGGTCGAAGGCGTTGTGCCGGCGATCAAACTGAAAAGTCTGAAATTCCCGACACCGATTTCCGAACAGATCTGGGGCCTGAGTCATCTGTGGTTTCTGCTCTATGTTTTTCTGTACGTTGTTGTCGCTGCCTGTCTGATCCAGACTGCTTCGCGAACCCCGTTTGCACGAATTTCTCAAGCGGTTTCGCGGCCGAAGGTGCTGCTGGCAATCCTGGCGACTGTCGCGGTCACCACCTTGGCGGCGGCGCCCCAAGTCGTCTGGGGGTTCCAGCACGCGTTTCTGCCGGTTCCAAGTAAGTGGATCTATAGCGGTGTCTTTTTCGCAGCCGGCTACGGCCTCGCGATCCACGACGGGCAACTGCAATGGGTCGCCCGATCATCCCCCCGGCTGTTGGCCCTTGGCGCCGTCCTGCTCAGC
>NZ_JBFHKV010000938.1:0-3441 GCF_041595215.1 Stieleria sp.
ACCGGAGGGCTCGCGCCCTACCGCAAAAAAATACTTCACCGCGTTACCCTGGCGGGTTGCCGATCGGTTTTCCCGCCGGACGGCGTGGTCAGATTTTTGATCCGCAACTCGTCTCACTCGCACTGGCCGCCGCCCGGGAAGGGGGCTTTGTCGCCGTCCCAGGTACCTATCTGGCGACCCTGGGGCCGACCTATGAAACCCGTGCCGAATACCGCATGATGCGGCGGATCGGAGCCGATGTGGTGGGAATGAGCACCGCAGGAGAGGTGTTAACGGCGGCAAATCTTGAGATGTCCGTGCTCGCTTTGTCGATTGTCAGCAATGTGGCGGATCCCGACCGAGCGAAAGTCGCCGATCACGCGGAAGTGCTAGAGGCAGGGGACGCCGCGGCGGCTAAACTAGAGGGGATTGTTCGACGGATCCTTTCCGGCCACCGCGTTTGATTGTCGTTTCGATGCCGCACGTTCCCAAACCTCCTCAATCGGCGAAACCGCCAACGCCGCTGCGTTCCGCGCCGGCGGAGTCGGATTCTCGCGAGACGTTGCCGAACAAAACGCTGCCGGCCGATGCGCTGCCTTCTGACGCGCTGCCTTCTGACGCGCTGCCTGTCGATGCGTTGCCTGTCGGAGCGCTGTCCGATGAAGCGCCCCAGCTCGATTCGACCCACGATACGATGGTCGGATTTGACCAGGAATCGGTCGACTCGACGAACCTGCCGGACATCGATCACGAATTCTCGATGCAGGAACTCTTCGATGCGGAACTTCGCGAGGCGATTCGCTCGGTGCCGCTGCCAGGGGATGAAGAAAAATTACCGAGGGTCGAGATCCTGGGGGCGGACGGGCAACACGCCGCGCTGATGCGGATCGATCACCCGGTGAAGTTGCGTGTCCGCGGATCGCTGGGCGACTACGCGTTTGCGTACAACTCTCAAACGGTCATCAAAGTGTTCGGAAATGTCGGACACGGGGTTGCCGAAGGCATGTCCAGCGGATCGATCCGGGTTCGCGGTCACGCCGGCCACGGTGCGGGAACCGCGATGACCGGCGGCACCCTGGGCATTTATGGTTCGGCCGGGGATCGTACCGGGGGCGCGATGCGTGGTGGCGGACTGTTCGTTCGCGGCGACGTCGGCAACGATGTCGGACTCGGCGCCTTGGCGGGGACCATCGTGATCGGAGGCGACGCGGGCAACAACTTGGGCAATCCGCTCAGCAACGTTGCGGTGTTCATTCGGGGAAAGGCGGCGAGCTTGACTCCCGGTGTCACCGAGGCTCCGCTGCGAAAGAAGCAGGAGGTCCAACTGGGATTGCTGCTCATCAGCGCGGGGATCCGCGGCGACGCGACAGACTTTCGTCGCATCGTCCCGATCGCAAAACTGGCGGCGGAAAATGCAGCCCGCGGCGAAGTGGTTCCCAATTGGCGATAGTGCTTGAAAGGATTACCTGTGAATTCCGACCGACTCGCTTCGCTTCACCTCCTGCCTCCGCACTCGGCATCGGTCTGGGCGACCAGCCCGATGTATCCGGTAGCCCAGACGATCTCACGCCCCGACGGCAACTCGGTTCGATTGGAGTTGCCGTTGTTCTGGTACGAACCGCCGTGGATTCAATTGCCGCGCGAGGTTGCCGGACGACTCGCGGCGTCGGTGGCCAATCTTGATGTTGTGGTTTCGGCACTCCGCCGCGACATCGCGATCGACGAAGAACCCAGTGAGTTGTTTGCAGCGATTCCGGCCGACGAGAGTGCAGCAACCGATGCGGCGCAGCGGCAGTTCTTGCCGCGAATGACTCCCTATCGCGCCGAACGTTATGGATTCATGCCCGCCGATTTCGACGAGACACGCATCATCGATGTCCGCCTGGCAGCGACGCGGGATGATTCGGGACGATTCGCGTATTCGCCGGACCAGATGAGCCGTTGGGAAGGCGGTGCGGAAGGAACGACGATCGGCGGTGGCGGCCATGTTGCCACCGGCTCCTTTCCCACCGATGTCGTCTCGCTCAACCAAGCCCGCACGAAACTCGACCAACTGCGGCTGCTAGCACCTTCGGCCGCAGTGTTCGTGTCTATCGATTGTTACCGGTTGGAAGAAGAGATCGCCGCGGCGCTGGTTTCCCGGCCCGATGGGTTGATCGTGCGAATGAATCAGCCGGAGATCGAGGGGATCCAGTTGGCGGCGTTGGTCACCAAGACGCGTCGATTGATGGATGAACACGAATTCGCAGACAAACCCCTGTGGATCGTGCCGGGCGAAGTCAGCGCCCGAGACGTTGCCAAGCTAATCGCCTTGGGGGCATCCGCCGTTGCCATCGATGCGTGGTGCCTGCCACTGGTGCGATTCTTGTTGGAGTCCATGCCGACGTCACGGTACGATCGAACGGCATTCAATCAAATCCCCGCCGTCACCTCGCAACATCTGTGGGACGACATCGACCGCGTGATCGGACTTCTATCGGCAATCATGCCACACGGCAGCACGCCCCAACGACTGGGGACGTATCACTCGCGGTGGGCCAAAGCGTGTGGCGCCTCGTTGCTGGTTCCGTAACACGAACACCGCAGGGCACGCCGTCGGGTGGCTCCCCCCTCCGACCTCCAGATTGTGCCACCGTTCCGTCCCAAACCGGTTAAATTGGTGGGTCGGCGTTTCGTGATCGTCGGGACGACGAAGTCTCTGCGATGGCGATCAACGTCCCCTCCACCCCATTTCCCCCGTTGCAGGTCCCATCATGACCCTTACCGATCGATCGTTTTCAACGAAATTGCTCGCCGGGCTGGCGTTCTGCTTTGTCGCTCCCCTGTTCACGACGACGCCCTTGCGTGCCGATGAACGCGAAACCGAGGTCCGTGAGCGCGAGACTGCTGAGCAAGACCGCAGCCGACGCGATGAAGAGCGAGCCGGAAATCGCGAAGAAGCCGAAGAACGTGAACTGCGCGAACGCGCGATGGAAAGACGTCAATCACGCCCGCGTGAGCTCCGCGAACGCGAAATCGACGAACGCGAAATCGACGAACGTGAAATCGACGAACGTGAGATCGATGGACGTGAGATCGATGGACGTGAGATCGATGGACGCGAGATCGATGGACGCGAGTTACGTGAACGAGACATGCGTGAGCGTCAGATGCGCGGGCGAGACATGCGCGAGCGTGAGATGCGTGAGCGCGAGATGAATGAGCGCGAGATGCATGAGCGTGAGATGCGCGAACGTGAGATGCATGAGCGCGAGCGGATGGAACGTCGCGAGCACGAGCAACGCGAGCGAGATCAACACCTGCAAGCGATGGAGCATGAGTTGCGAGAGCTCGAGTTGCACCGCAATCGCTTGGAACTTCGCATCGCCGAAATGGAACTTGAAAATCGCTTGTCGCAATCGCTGTCCAAGGCCGATGAGGCGGCGCTGGAAGCGATCGAGATGGCATCCCGATTTATGGAAC
>NZ_JBFHKV010000939.1:0-3441 GCF_041595215.1 Stieleria sp.
CCTGCGTGATCCCGGAATCGATTAAGATGCCGTCCAGCCCGCTCGCATCGGAATCGTAGAACAGCGAGACCGCGGCGTCGTTGTCGCTGTCGGAAGCGTTGTAGGAAATCGAAACGGGTTGTCCGAACCCGCCGCCGGCAAGCTGCGTGATTTCCCCGCTGGGAGCGTTGTTGTCGGAAACGACAAAGAACTCAATCTGGCCGGTTCCGATGTCCGAGTCGACCGTCAGATTCCAAACGCCCGCACCGGGTTGTGAAACGACGACGACGCGCCGGGTCATGTCGGACAACGGTTCGACGATCGCCATGTCCGGGGCGGCGATGATGTCAGCTTCGGTCAGGGTTTGACCCGACGGAGTGGTGAGCACGATTTCGGTTGCGGTCTCATGTTCCCACTGGGCGGAAAACATGGCCCATTGCTTTCCCGGTTCGAGTTCGACTTGGTGCGAAAGTGTTGTCGCTTGCGCCAGCAGTTCGCCTTCGCCGCCAGCGATCAGGGCGTCGATTTCTTCGGCGCCGACCAGGCCGAAATCACCATCAAGCCAAACACGGAATCCCAGTCCCGTGTCACCGATCAGCGGCAGGGGAAAACTGGCGTAGGCGCCGGTGGAATCATTGGAGAAATCGCCGTCATCGTTGAACTGTAAAAAGAACTGACCCGCCAGGGCTTGGGTGCCGCCGATCAACGGGAACGATTCGGGAACCGTAAAAGTCGCACTGGCCGATGCGCTGATATTCAAGCCGCTGTTGGCATCGACGTTTGCTTTGAAACTCGCATCGTCCGACAGGATGGTTCCGTTCAGGACATCGAACCCGCCGCTGGCTTCCAAGATCCCGTCGACCCAATTCCAGGTCGTCGTTCCGTCAACGATTGCCAGGTCGTTGAGGATCGACAGGTCCGCCCCGACCGTCAATTGTTGGCTGTTGAAGGATGCGGCGCCGTTGAACCCGAGCAACTTGGCTTCCACCGGACCGCCGGCCCAAGACGGCAAATTGACGCTGACCTCGGGGCCGAGCGTCATGCCGATCGACCCGCCAAAGGTGACCGGTGCGGGGTCGCTGGTCGCGATATGATTGACGCTGCCGGAAACACGCTGCAACACGGCTGCTGGCAAGACCGGCACCGGAATCCCCAATCCGTCGACGCCGATTTCGATCGAATTCCACTCGCTGTTAAGAAAGCCGAGGTCGACTGCCAAGACAATCCCCCACGGTCTGATCGCCAGTTGTGCGCCGGCGGTGAGCGTCTTTTCAATCGTATTGATGCCGATGTTGGCTCCCTTGACTTCAATGAATCGCGGCACAACGGGAATGTCTTCGGCCGTCACCGTGCCGACGAGATCGATCATGCCATTGGCCAGTTGAATGCGATTGTCGTCGGTGAAGTTGGCCGTGACGTTAAAGAAATCGGGTAAACGCACCTCGCCCTGCAACCACACACTGGGATCCGGCGCGAGCTGACAGCTGGCCATCATGCCGGTGGCTTCGACGTCCAATAACCCGAGCACACTGAACTCGATGTCCGAAAGCGTGAACGGCTCTTGTTCCGGATCGCACGGTGTTGGCCCGAGCGCCGCCAACACGGGTGTTTGGAAGTCGTGCCAGACCTGACCGATCACCTGTCGCTGGGCTTCGGTCGTGCTGCGAAACAGTAACGAGGCGGGCAGGTGTCGGTACGGTCGCAGCGTATCGCTGGCGTTTGCAACCGCATACATCACCGACAACCACGTCAGGTAGTCGACGTCATCGTGGAAGAACAGCGGACTGTTGAGCCAATCGGTGTTGTCAAAGAAATCAAGCGTCGTGTCCTGCGGCCGATCTCGAGTTTCCGTCCGCGTCTCACCGATGAACGTGAACGGCGCGACGATCGGATGGGTGTGGTTGGTCTTCAGATTGAGTGTTGAGAAGGTGGCTCGGACCCAGTTGCCCGAAAGGAATGCGTCGCCGGCCATGCTGACCGGATCACCGTTGGTGACAAAATGAAGCACTTGCTCGGCCAGTTCGGCGTTGAACATGGCGGCATAGTCCGCATTGATGCCGGGCGCGTTGAACGTGTTGATTCGAGCGAGCGCGCCGCCGTCACCGGTGTAACGCGCCGCCATCAGTTGTGTCAGCGCGCCGCCCAAGCTGTGTCCGACAATCGAGGGCGTGCCGTGGGAGCTGTTGATCGCAGTCAGCCAGGCTGAGACGTCATCGTAGTTCGCCAGAAACTGCGCCGTTCCGACGCCATCGGGATGGAAATCGTCGAACCAATCGGTCAAGAAATCGGCGGAGCCACGGATTGCCAGCACGGGATCGACCGAACTGCTAACCAGACCGACGGCTTCGAACCCGGTCACCGGGTCCTGAAAGAATTGGTTGACGGTGAATTCGACGGTGGAGACTTGCCCGTAACCAAGATCCGAGAAGGGGATGGTTTGTCCGATCGTCCAGTCGTGGTAGGCGATGTCCTTGGCCAGGATTTCCATGACGCCGGGGATCAGAGAATGTTCCAACGGATGACGATAGATTTCGCGCCCCAAGATCCCGTCGTCACCGATCAGAAACAAATTCGAACCGGCGATCGTCAAATCGGACGGTTGCGGATTGAGGTCATAGTGCAATGACGCCCGTTGGAGATTCCCGTCGAGGTCCAGTCGCCAGAGGGCGCGACCATTTTCGTCGGTCGCCTGGAAATACAGGTCAGTGCCGATCACCGTCAGCTCGTCGGGATCGGAGGAACGACCTTCCTGGCCGATCACGATCGGGTCGTCTTGATAAAGATCGAGCAGCAATTGTGTGCCGGCCGCCGTGCCGTCACTGATGAACAGCTCGCAGCCGTGTTCCAGATCGTTTGCTCGGAACACAATCTGATCGTTGAATTCGATGATGCCGCCGCCAAGAAAGTCTCCGAAGCAGCGCGACCCGTCTGTGCCGGTTTCCAGGTCAACGACGGGCTTTGTTCCGCCGGCAGTCCCGTCGCTGATCCAAAGTTCGTTTCCAATGTTCGTGGCGACCACGCCGTTGAAGTTGTCATCACGTCGAAAGGCCACGCCGTCTCCGTAAGGCGACAACGAAAAAATCAGCGAGCTGTCGGTGCCGGGGTCTAAGTCGGCGACCAAACGGGGATCGTCGGAGCCGCTATCGATCACCCACAACTCCGATCCGTGGTCCGGATCCTCGGCGATGAAAAACAGTTTCTCGCCGGAAACGACCAGATCTTCCGGATACGAAGAAAACGGAAACTCGTTGCCCGGGTAAAGATCCGCGCGCAGCATCGTGCCCTCGGGCGTTCCGTCGCTGGACCAAAGCTCTCGGCCCGTTTCGGGGCTATAGGCGCTAAAATAAAGTTGATTGTCGTAGCGGACGAAATCCAGCGGTTGGGATGAGAGAGCAAAGGGCGGATTGCTGGTCGTCTGCAACGTCGGATCGATGTCTTTCAACAACGTCGCTTGACCCGTCG
>NZ_JBFHKV010000940.1:0-3440 GCF_041595215.1 Stieleria sp.
ATCGACCTGGTCGTGGTCGACCAATTGAATTTCAAAGGTGCGTCGTTGCTGGATATCGCGCATGATTTCGTCCAGCGTGCCGAACGCCCGCAGCCGTCCTTTGGTGATCATGGCCACGATGTCGCACACCCGCGCCAGCTCGGGCAGGATGTGACTGGTAACGATCAACGTTTTTCCCATCTCCGCCAGCCGCAACAACATCGTCCGCATGTCGATCCGTGCTTGCGGATCAAGCCCGTTGGCCGGTTCGTCCAGGATCATCACTTGGGGATCGTGCATCAAGGTTCGGGCGATTGCCACGCGTTGCTGCATCCCGCGACTGAGTGCATCGACGAATAGGTCTTTCATGTATGTCGCGCCGGCGATCTCCAGCACTTCATCAATGCGTACGATCCGCTTGCGTCGGCCGATCCCGTAGGCGGCGCCGAAGAAATCCAAATACTCACCGACTCGCATGTTGCTGTACTTGCCGAAATCATCGGGCATGTAGCCGACCAGCCGTTTGATCTTTCGCGATTCGGTCAGACAGTCCGCACCGGCAATTCGGGCCGTGCCACTGGTCGGCTTGAGCAGCCCGACCAGGATTCGGATGGTGGTCGTTTTGCCGGCACCGTTGGGTCCAATGAACCCCAAGATCTGGCCGCTGTGGACGGTGATCGAGAGGGAATCCAAGGCGGTGAATTCATCATACCGCTTGGTCAGATCCACAGTTTCAATGATGGGTTGTTGATCGCTCACGGTTTGCCTGTGTCGAAAGCTTCGTCAAGAGAGGGAAGGTCGCTGGTGTTGATCTGCGCCACTGCATCGAGCTGAACGTAGTCGATTTGCCAAGTCGCGTTGTCGACCACTTGATCGCCCGCTTCGCCCGAGTTCGACGCGTTGGCCTTTCGCTCAGTCGCCTCGAACGATTCGGTGACGCCGAACGCCAAATACAGCCCGCCGTCGGCATGCAAACGCAACGCATCCCTGCGGTCGATCGTGAACGTTACCACCCCGGTGGCGTTGTCCAGCTGAAAGACTCGGGTGGGCTGGTCATCGACAAGTGCGTTGACGAAAAACGTGCGTGACGGCGCGTTGATCTTCATCGTCACATTGACTTGTTGCAGCGTCATCGGTGCGACGACATCGGGGAAACGAAACAGCAACTGCGCCTCGGCCGCCTTCGTCATCTCGGCAAGCCACTTTCCGGTGCGCGGACTAAACAGCGTCGTTCGCCCTTGGGCTCCCCAGAAAGCGTCGGTTCGGATGAAGCTGGACGGGATTTGAAATTCGACGCCGCCAGCGGGTCGTTCTAATTGAATGGGAATGGACACCAACGCCGCCCCGCGTTGATCGAAACGGTTGTCAAACTGGACGCCGAGTTCGAAGGGATCGGTCCATACCAACAGCGACGGTCCCTGGCCGAGCGAATGCCCTTCGGCGGAGGTGAGCACCGCGTCATAGAAGTCCTGGCGCATCCGCTGCTGGTCGGTCAAAATGGAACCGGGGATGAACTGACCGGGCGGAAGCCGATCGGAGGCTGCCGCGATGACTTGCCCCGCGGAAGCATCCGCGTCGATCGTTACCGCGGTGATCGGCCCCGGCGACGCGACGATCAGTCCGTCCTGACAGGTCTGGGGGTCGAGCCCGGAGAGTGTTCCTCGAAAACCCTGGCCATCAAACGTGCCACGCACGCGGATCGGCTGCTGGAGCGTGGTGGATGAATCGGACACCAGATGTCGGACGACGCCGGGCGGTTGCCCTGGACCGAGCCAGCGGCTGGTGCCGTCGTCTTCTAAACTGACTCGGCGTGTTTGCGACGTCTCCGTGTTCTCCAGCGGCATCGTCATCACCTGGTGATTGGACACCAACCCCAAGTCACCGCTTTGTTGGCTGTAGACGGCGCGGATCGTGGACACATCGGCTTCGCCCGTGGCCGGCTGAACCTGGACGACTTGGCTGGTGGCGACCGTCGAGGGGATTGCGGTGGCATGTGAGGAACCGATCGCCAGCATGATCAGCGTGGTGACGATGGCCGAGACGGGAACCAGAAACGCCATGCGTTCGAGTCGTCGTTGGCGGGCCCACCAGACTCCGCCGATCAAGATCACCAACGCGTTGACGCCCAGCACGAAGGCGGCCGTCGAACGGCTGGGAATCTGATAGCCGATCTGGTCATCGACGATCGGTTTCATCGCGGCGACCAGATCCTGCGGTTGGTTCTTGGGTTCAAAGAATTCTCGCGCAAGCTGGTTCAAGCCGGCCATGACTTTTTGGTCGGAATGAATCCAGCCATCGGCGCCCAAAGCGGTGAACAGGACGTCGCCATCACCGACACGTTTGCGAAACGCGACCGGCCAGCCATCGATCCGGCAGATGACGTCGTCGGCCTGTGTCAACACCCGCAGCATTGCGACTGGAGTTTCCGACGACCAACTTTCGGTCGAACCGGCCGTTCCCCTGACCGGATCGGTGGTCTGCAATTCAAACTCGTTCAATTCGGTGCGATCGATCACGGTAAAGTCCGCGTCGTCACCAAGAAGATCGTTGACGAGAGACTGGCTGGTCAGATCCAACATGATCCAAGCCCGACCACCGCGGCGGATCCAACGCCGGATCGCGACGACTCCATCGGAATCGTACTGCAATTGGTCGCCGGCGATCACAACTTGATCCAGTTCGTCCAATGCACCATAGGTCGGTGGTAAAAAGTTAGACAAGAAACTGACGATCGGCAGATCACTCGGACTCAGGGTGACCGAATCACGCCCCGCGTTCAGAACGGCGTTCAATCGCTCCCGAGTGGCTTCACGTCGCGTCTCCCCTTCAAGATCAAGTGGACCGGCAAACAGCCCCGTGTTGATCTCGTTGTCGGCCAACATCAACGACCGCACCGACACGGGCATCTGATTCACGTTCTCGGTGAACGACTCTTCTCCCTCCGACTCGGCAATGCGAATCATCGACAGGTCGACACGATTGCCGTCGATCCGCTCGCTCGGCGGAATCGCGAGCGGCAACCAGGATTGGCGTTTACTTCGCGCGGGGAGCCAAAACCGAGTCGAAAATTGAAGGTTGGGATCATCTCCCACAAAGACCGATACGACCTCTTCGACATCCTGATCGGTGTGATTGACTCCCACGACCGCTAGTGACGCCCATCCGCCGCTGGCAAACCGCTGGACGCCAGACGGCATGACCGTGACGGCAACACCCGCAGGTTCCTTCGCTTGGGGGTCGCTTGCGGGCGACCCGGCTGTGCTTTCGGACACATCCTCCTGGGCCAACGCACCGGTGGAGGAAACCGGAGGCAAGGCCATCAAACCGCACATCACAAGAACGCCGACCACCTGTTTGAATCTGGCCGCACTCAGGGTCGTTGGGATCATCCGCTACTGCTCAATCTCAAAAGTTTGTTCCGCGTCACGCCAATGTTAACGTCTCGGCGCCCCGGCTACGAG
>NZ_JBFHKV010000941.1:0-3422 GCF_041595215.1 Stieleria sp.
AGCCCTCCGGTTTTTGACGTTGTTTTTGAAACGCAACCGGACGGCTCGCGCCGTTCCGCTAACCGCTTGCGTTGTTTTGTGAGCGGCAGGGCGCGAGCCCTCCGGTTTTTGACGTTGTTTTTGAAACGCAACCGGACGGCTCGCGCCGTTCCGCTAACCGCTTGCGTTGTTTTGTGAGCGGCAGGGCGCGAGCCCTCCGGTTTTTGAGGTTGTTTTTGAAACGCGACAACGGCCAATGATCGCGTCGATGGAGTGCGACGCGATCAGCTGACGTCGATCCGCAGATGATTGATTCGGCTCCGCAGCGTCGGACGGCTGATGCCGAGGCGATTGCTGGCTTCGCTGATGTTGTTGCCACTCGACTTCATGACTTCGGCGATCAGGATGCGATCGACGTCGTCGTGAATATCATTGCCGATGGTGAACGAGCCCTCGGCAAATCGCCTGCGGATCTCTTTGGCCAGCCCGTCCTGCCAGTCTTGGGTGGACGTCTCGGCGGGGGCGGAGGCGGGCGACGTGGCGCCGAATCCGCTCGGCAGGAAGGACGGCAGGATCACCGGACCACTGGCCTTGAGCAACGTCTGCTTGATGATGCCTTGCAGTTCGCGAACGTTTCCAGGCCAATCATGGGCCAGCAGACGTTGCATCGTTTCCGGTGCGATGGACACGAAGTCTTTTTTGAGCTGGCGCGAGAACAGGTGGAAAAAATGTTCCGCCATCTTGGGAAGATCTTGGCCGCGCTCGCGAAGCGGGGGCAACGAGATCGTGAATTCGTTCAAGCGATAAAACAGGTCGCTGCGGAACGAACCGTCGGCCATCGCGGAGTCGAGATCGCGGTTGGTCGCCGCGATGATTCGCACATCGGTTTTGATGGTTTTGCTGCCGCCGACGCGTTCAAACTCCTTTTCCTGCAACACACGCAGCAGTTTGGTTTGCATCACCGGCGTCATGTCACCGATTTCGTCCAGAAACAACGTGCCGCCGTTACAGATTTCGAACTTTCCGATCCGTCGCTGCTCCGCGCCGGTGAACGCGCCTTTCTCGTGGCCGAACAATTCACTTTCCAGCAACGCTTCGGGGATCGCCGCGCAGTTGATCGCGTGGAACACGTGGTTGTGTCGCGAGCTGTGTTGGTAGAGCGCCCGGGCAACCACTTCTTTGCCGGTGCCGGTTTCGCCCAGGATCAAGACGGCGGTATCGCGCGACGCGACCCGGCCGATGGAGCGAAACACTTCGACCATCTCGGGGCACTCGCCCATCATTTGGTCGCTGGGTTTTTCCGACGACAAGCGTTCCTTTTCCGACGGCAGGATCGCGGGCTTGCGCGCCATGCGGCTCGTTTCGAGTGCCGCGTCGATGACGGGCAGAATCTCATCGGGCTCGAACGGCTTGGTGACGTAGTCGAAGGCCCCACCGCTCATCGCCGCGATCGCCGTTTCCGAGGTGCCATGGCCGGTCATCAAAATCACCGGAACGCGTCCATCGAGCTCGCGGATTTCGTGAATCAGTGCCAGGCCGGACTGGTCGGGAAGCTGGATATCGAGCAGCACCGCATCGGGCTGTCCGCTGCGAAACGCGGAAATCGCCTGTCCGGCCGATTCCGCCGTCACCACGTGATAATCCGGTTCGGGCAGACACAATCGCATGCATTGGAGAATCAGCGGGTCGTCGTCAATGACCAGCAGGGTTTGAGAATTCGTCATGACCGAGTCGGCATCGTGGAGGGGATGAGGTGGGATCCAGTATGGCAGGTGTGCGACGCGATCCAAGCCCTGGCGTGCAGGCAAACACCGCCACGCAAACAAGCCCGCCACTCAGTCAGCAGACGCCCCATTTGAGAACACGCGGCGCATCAAGTGAGCGGGGCGTCCGCGGGGGCGGGTTCGGAGGCTTCTTGGGTCGGCAGGACCGGCAGGATCACCGAGACCGTTGTTCCCTTGCCGACGATCGACTGCAGTCCGATCGCCCCGTCGTGGCCTTTGACAATCCCGATCGAAGTGCTCAGCCCCAGGCCGGTGCCCTGCCCCCGTGGCTTGGTGGAAAAGAACGGGTCGAAAATCCGATCCCGGATGCCGACCGGAATGCCGGTACCGGTGTCCGAGACGCTGATGACGACGTAATCACCGGGCTGAAGCGTGGTGTAGGAGAACGAGCGTTCGGTGACCAGCGTCATCAACGACGCTTCGATTTCCAGCACGCCGGTCTCGGACATCGCATCGCGCGCATTGATGGCCAGATTCATCACGACCTGACTGATTTCGGTTTCGTCACCACTGATGTCTGGCAGGTCCGGTTCAATCGTCAATTGCAGGTTAATGCCGGCCGGCAGGGTGCGTTGGATGATGGCCACGATTTCGGGCAAGAACGACTGCAGGCGAATCGGCTGGTGGACGCCGTCGCCGCCGCGGGCAAAGGTCAGCAGTTGCGAGATCAGATCGGCGCCGCGTGAAGCGCCGATGACGATGGTTTCCACCAGCCCGCTGCGATCGACGTTGGGATTGTCCCGCTGCAGCATTTTGCCGCTCATCAGAATTGGCGTCAGCAGGTTGTTCAAGTCGTGCGCGATTCCGCCGGCCAAGGCGCCGAGCGATTCGAGCCGCTGGCGACGCCGCTCGACCTGTTGCAGCTTCGTGCGGGCAACCAAGTCGAGGTCAAAGATGACATCACCGATCGATTCTCCTTCGTCAAACAGTCGCGTCCGTCGGCGTTCGATCCGCAGTCGTGTTCCGTCTTTCGCCGTCGCGCGCAGTTCCCCCGACCAGCGGGACGCGGTGTCGTAGTCGCTGCCGTGGACGTTGGCGGAATGATCGTTGGGGGCAACGATTTGCAGTAGATCGGCTGCCGTATGCCCGATCACCTCGGAGGCTTCATAGCCATAGAGTTGCCGTGCACCGCGATTCCAGTAGATGACGCGTCCGGCGGCGTCGAGCACATGAATCGGATCGGGGATCTCGGCCAACAAGGCCTCGTGCTGTTTCAACCTGAGCCGCGAAGCCTGTTGGTCGGAGACATCACGCACCGAAATCGCCAGACGCTCGATTCCGAAATCGGTGCGGGGTTTGACCGAGATTTCCGCCAACAGTGGTTCCCCGTCGGTGCGTTTGACTTTTACCCGTCGCAGCAGCAGCGGGTGTTGGCTTGGGTCGTCGAGCCGGTTGGCAAGCCATTCATCGATCACGGTCGTTTCGAAAAAGCGTGTCAGCGCCTGCCCGGGCAAGTCGTCGGCAGAAACGCCCAGCATTTCCGCCATCGCGACATTGACCACTTCGATCCGCCCCAAGTCGTCGGTCACGATGATCCCGTCTCCGCTGCTTTGGAACAACAGTTCGAATCGCTGATCGGCTTCGGCGGTTTTGCTGTCGGCGACCAAGCGGCGGTGATGTTCCGAGCGCCGCGCGGTGTACAGCAACGCCAGTGCGGCC
>NZ_JBFHKV010000942.1:0-3420 GCF_041595215.1 Stieleria sp.
ACCGCTGTTTCCAATACCGCTCGTGCCTGTTCCCGCTGTACCGATCCAATTATCGGCGATCGTCACGTTGTTTGCGCCGGATGCGATATTGATTCCATCGCCCGTGAAACCGGTGATCATCAGCCCCTGGATCATGCTTCCTGCAGCACCAGAGGTGAGACTGAGACCACTAAAGCCTGACGCCGCTCCGTCGATCCGGACGACCGGGGAACCGGCGTAATCGGGTTCGCTGAAGCCATCGATGAACACCGTGTCGGTGATTGTCAATGCTGAAGTGAGATTGATTGTGTGCACGCCGGCACCGGAAATACTGAATTCGATGGTATCATCGATGGTCGTGGATGCGTTGGACTGAGCGATCGCCCAACGCAGTGAATCGGTGCCGGAGTCGTTCGTATTGGTGACCGTGTACGTTGCCAGGAGATGCTTCCAGGACAAACGTGATTGCTGATCGAACGCGATCTCGGTTTCGACCTTTCCGACGTTGTATTCGAAGTCCCAGTCGCCGCCTTGCGACTCGCTGCCTGTCGCATCGTCACTGGCTGCGACATCGGCTTCGGTGAGCGCGGCGATTGAGTCAATGAGTGCGCGACCCTGGCTGGTGCTTGCTAGGTCACAACCGTAGATCAACAAGTCGGCACCCGTATCAAGTGAGGCGGACCATGATGCGATCTGACCCGCATAGCCGACGGCGGAGTCTTGGTCTAACCGTTGGTTCCCCAGTTGGATTCCCTGGCCGTCGCCGTGGCTGAGGATGTGAATCGCATCGACGCCAGAGACGGTTTCCAACACCTGGGAAATCTGGGAGATTCCGTCGTCATCAGATGACAGGCGAATGACCAGCCATTGTGTGCCTTCGAGCGAATTGTCGCGGAGTCCGTCCAACAGTATGTCCGCGTCTTCGACCCCCTGATCCACAAAGACGACTTCCAGACGCCGCGACGTTTCGAACGCAGGAGTCTCTTGTAATTCCAATGAATTCGGTTCGGCTTGCGCGAGATCAACATCGAATCGCTCACCGGATCCACTCGGCGGTCCCGATTCGAGCATCTGTGCCATCAACCCATCCAGGAGTTCAACATCGCTATGGGCTGGCAAATCGCCAGCGTCAAGACCGTCTGCACTCAACAGCACCCGGTCCTCTAGCAGGTAGAAATCGAAGACTCGATGTGATAGTTGCGTGGACAAGTTGATTGATCCAATTACTTTTACGCGGGGCCTGCCGAATCTGGCACGGCGCTCTCCGCGATTGCCTCCTTCACCTTCGAAACTTAGATCAAAATGAGATCGGCCTGACGCGCATCTCCCCTGTCTGCGTTCGATGGATGAAAACATCCACCCTCGTTCGGCCTGATAAAATTGAAGAACTCGATTGATTGGATGACAACGAACGAAGACTGTTCGAAAGTCGCGTCGGTAACGGCGACTAACTCCGTCGGTCGAGCAGCGTCTCGAGTCCCTCGTCTAGCCTGGACTGTGAACTTCGATAGGCCGACAGCATCGCGATCGGGTCGATGAATCGCCATGCCGGAAGGCTCGATGCGAACACCGACATCAAGGCGCCGCCACGCAATGCCCAGAACACATAGCCGATCGAAAACACACTCATCCCTGCTCCGGCGGCTCCGACGTAGACCATCATCGGAGTTTCCTGTTGTTCTTGAGCGTTGTCCCACTGGGTCCAAACGATCGCCTGTTGCAAGTCTTGACGTAGCAATCGTTCGAGTTGCTGTAGTTCCGGCGAGTAGGACAGCACCAGACTCGAGGCGTTTTCGGCAACCGAATACACGCCGTAAAGTTGACGCTCTGACTCCACGATTTCATCAATCTCGCGGCCCATTCCCCGCTCCACATCACGATCCGATGAAGCCTCAGCGCTGCCGGCCTGGCGGGCCTCTGGATCGACGATTGCCGACACCGAGCCGGAGCCTGGGCTTTCGCTCGCCGTCGATGATTCCGTCGGTGCTTCGGCTTCAGGCTCCGACGGAGTCGCGGCGGCAGGCTCTTCGGCGGTTTCTGGTTCCGGATCCGATGGTGTGCTGACTTTTTGCGTCGCTTCCGATGCGGCCCCCGGCGGGGCGACGATCGGCACTTCCAGGACGACCTCGGCAAGGTTGCTCGAGAGCGTTCCGTCGGTCACGCGGTAAAAGAACGAATCCTGACCAAAGAAACCCGGGTTGGGCGCGTAGGTGAAATCGCCGCCGGGGCTGAGCGTAAACGTACCGTTGCTCGGTGCGGTCACCAACACGATGGCAAGCGAGTCACCATCGATATCTGTATCATTGACGATCACTCCCGAAACACCGACCGAAAGTGTTTGGCCGATACCGACGGCAAAGCTTTCGCCGGTCGCCGTGGGAGCTTCGTTGACGTTCGTAATACTGATGCTGATGACTTGCGTCGTGTTGGATCCATCGGTGCTGGTCGCGCGAACGGTAATGTTTTCACTCGACGATGTTTCAAAGTCCAGCGCCCCGGCGACGGAGACCACGCCAGTGGCGGCATCGATCGCAAATCGACCGCCGGCGTCGTCATCGAGCCAATAGGACACACTGTCGCTCGCATCGGCATCGGATGCAAACGCCGTCACGCCCACGACCGTTCCGACAAGCGAGTTTTCAGCGACTGTGTCAGCCGACACGTCGATGTCACTCACCGGGCCGATGGTGTTGTCATTGACCGGCGTGACGGTGAAGCCAAACGTACCCGAGATCGCAACCGCTCCGTCCTCTCCACCGTCGGCGAGCGAGAAACTGAAGGCGTCGGCGATTGTTTCGCTGCCGTCGTGGCTATAGGTCACGTCACCATTGCCCAAGTCCGCCTGGGTGAACGTGTTCCCGAGTCCCAGTACACCGAATCCATTCAGCGCCAGCGTGCCGTTGTCAGCCGCATCGGTGATCGTGAATGTCAATCCGGCGCCACTATCATCGACGTCAACTCCACTCAACATGGCGGACGTGATCGTGGTCCCGGCTTGTCCTTCGGCGACCGTCGCGCCCGAGTTGGCGGACAAGGTCGGTGAATCGTTGACCGGCGTGATGTCGAGCGTCGCGGTCCCGGCGGTGTTGTCGGCCCCGTCGGTGATCGTGTAACTGAAGCTGACCGACGTGTCATCGTCGGCGGCGGGGGTGTAGTCCCAGGTCCCGTCACCGTTATCGACCAGCGTTCCGGATCCGCCGCTGATGGCGAGCGTGGTTGCGGTCAGCGAGTCTCCTTCGACATCGCCGGCGGCCGAGAGCAGTTCCGCTTGCGTGATCGTTCGCGCCCCGCTGTCTTCGGCGATCGCGGTCAGGACGACGGAACTGGTGGTCGGCGCGTCGTTGACCGGCGTAATGTCCAGCGTGGCGGAGCCGGCCGTGTTGTCGGTTCCATCGGTGATCGTGTAGCTGAAGCTGACCGACGTGTCATCGTCGGCGGCGG
>NZ_JBFHKV010000943.1:0-3414 GCF_041595215.1 Stieleria sp.
CGTTTCGGCTTTCAGCTCGCCGCCGCTTTCCGGTCGATTTCTTCTTCGCGGATCGTTTCTTGGCCCCCTTGCCTGCCGGTCGGCGTCGCGGCGTTTCTTCGGCGACTTCGTCCCGGCTGTGCTCGATCGCTTTTCTCAGCCGGCTGACTTCGTCACGCGACAGGACGCGGTGGGCGCCGACGGGCAAGTCGCCGATTCGCAGCGGTCCGATCGCAATTCGGCGCAACATCTGGACTTTGTGTCCCAGCCGCGCCAGGATCCGACGGATCTCACGGTTCTTGCCTTCACGGAGCGTGATTTCCATTTCGGTCGCGCGGGCTCGCGATTTGACGATCTTCGCTCCTTCGACGCGCACGAAACCGTCGGAGATGTAGATCCCCTTTCGCATACTCCGCATCGTTTCGCCGTCGATCTTGCCGGCGACGGTGACCCGATAGACCTTTCGGACGCCGTATTTGGGGTGCGACAATTGTTGAGCCAAATCGCCGTCGTTGGTCAGTAGCATCAATCCTTGGCTGCTCTGGTCCAATCGTCCGACGGGAAAGACGCGTTCGCTGTTGGGGACCAGGTCGATGACGCGTTGGCGTCCGCGCGGATCGGCGTTGGTGCTCAGAAAGCCGGTCGGTTTGTTGACGGCGTAATAAACGAGTTTCTGTTGCCGCAGCGGCACGCCGTCGACGAGCACCTTGCTGCTCTTGGGGTCGACCACGGTGCCCAGTTCCGCGGCGATCTCGCCATCGACTTCGACGCGTCCTTCTTCGATCAGCGATTCGCATTGGCGTCGGCTGCCGAATCCCGCGGCCGCCAAAAGGCGTTGGAGTCGTTGCGGTTGGTCCCGCGAGCTGGTCGTCGCGGCCGCCGGGGCTCGCCGGGCGCGTTTGCTGGCGGTGCGTTTTGTGGCAGTGCCTTCGGTGGCAGCGTCTTTCGTCACAGCGCCTTTGCCGACGGTGCGTTTCTTGGGGGCCGAGGCTTTCGATTTGGGCTCGCTTTCAGCCGTTTTGGCCTTTGGTTTTCGTGCCCCACGTTTCGGCTTGCCCCCCGTCCGCTTGCCAACGGAAGGTTTTTTGCCGGGTGAATTCTTGTACGAGCGACGGGGCATGGATCAATCTGCGGTCAGGTGAATGGTTTTTGCGAACCCACCAGATTACCAGAGTCATGCGATTTCGATAGCCACGTTATCGAAGAAGGCTACAGCAAATGCTTGGCCTTGATCTCCAGGTATTGATTGACCAGGGGGGCGGTCAGTTCGTCGGGGAACGTGTCGACCATCAGCACGCCGCGATGTTCCAGGTCTTTGAGGACTTGGTCTCGCCAGACCAGGATATCGGCGGCCGCGGCGGCACGGTACAGGTTCGATTCGTCGCCGTCGGGATGGTCGGCCGCCTCGAACAGCGTGCGGTCTCGCAGGATCACTCCCATCGGCAGGTGTTGGCCGTTGATGTTGCCGAGGTAATCGGTAACCGCCGCCGCGTTGACTTCATCGATGATGTTGGTCGCCAGGACGACCAGCGATCGGCGTTTGCAATGGTTGCGGAGGTACAAAAAGGCCTGGTCGTATCGGGATTCGACCATCCGCGGAAACTGGTCAAAGCAGGCATGAATCAATCGATTCATCTGGCTCTTTCCGCCGTGGGGCGGGATGTAGGCGTGCACCGAATCGGAAAAGCAGAGCATCCCCACCGCATCGCCTTGATGCAGTGCGACGTAGGCCATCATCAGCGCCGAATTCATCGCGTGATCCAGCAGCGTGTAGCCGTCGCGGGTGTTGGTCATCATGCGACCGCAGTCGAGCAGAAAGATCACGCGCTGACTTTGATCGCTTTGAAATTGCCGAACGGTCAGCTTGTTTCGGCGTGCGGTGCTGCGCCAGTCGATGTGGCGAAAGTTGTCGTCTCGGCTGTAGTCGCGGAGACGTTCAAAATCGCTGTCCTGGCCGATCCGTCGGGTGCGGCGGACGCCAATCAGGCTCAATCGGTTCGTGCGGGCGAGCAACGCATAGTCGCTCAGCTGTTTCATATCCGGGTAAACGTTCAGCTCGCTTTCCAGTGGAATCTGGATGTAGCGGTGCCACAGCCGGAGCGGGCTGAGAAAGCGAAGAGAAACGTGCTCGAGTCGAAAGGCCCCTCGCCGGCCGGGCGTCAATTTTCGCCGAAAGCTGACGCGTCCCCGAGGCGGCAAACGCAGTCGGTGCTGGTCGGGGGACGATTCGAAATCGTCCGGCAGATCGTCACGCGCGTGGCCGACCAAGGTGATGCCGGAAAGGTTTTCGATCGTCAGGTGGCTTTCAACCGGAACGCCCAGCGAGCAGGAATGGGCGATTTCGCGGCTGGCGTGGATCCCGTGATTGGTCGCCAGATAGATCGACAGGAAATCGACCGTCGCCACGATCAGCAGCAACCAATCCAGCGCGGCAACCCAGATGAACGCGTCGGGTGAAAAGACGGTAAAGACACTTCCGATCAAGGTGATCGTCAGGACGCCGATCCACAGCCTGGTCGGGTAGGTGCGGAAGCGCCATGCCGCCAGGGCGAGCGGCACGGCAAAAACCACAAGCATCAGCCACGGCAGTTTGCTGTACGCTTGGAATTGGCCTTCGGTGATTTGACGGAGCGCATCGTTCATGCGCCCCATCGTACCGGGAAACGCCTAGCGTCGGTCACCCATCAAGCGGAAAATGAAGTAGGCGAGCGTCATGATCGCTTGCAGCGTTCCGGCAACGTAAGTCAACGCCGCAGCGTTGAGCACCTTGGCGACAAAGTGTTCTTCGTTGGCCGCGATCAGGTTCGCCGACACCAGGTGGCGACGCGCCCGGGCACTGGCGTCAAACTCTACGGGCAGGTTGACGACTTGAAAGAACACCACGCCGGCGAACAGGACGATTCCCGCCAGCAGCAACAGGTTTCCGACCGACGGGATCTGGTAACTGAGGAACAGCCCGATCGTGGCCAGCGTCACCCCGATGTTGCTGCCAAAATTCGCCGCCGGGACCGCCATGTTGCGAATGATCAGCGGCGCGTAGCCCTTGGCGTCTTGGAACGCGTGCCCCGCCTCGTGACAGGCCACACCGAGCGCGGCCATCGAACGGCCGCCGTAAACTTCGGGGCTCAATCGCAGCACCTTGGCGCGGGGGTCGTAGTGGTCGCTCAGGTGGCCCGGGACCTGTTCGACCCCGACTTGGTGCAGGCCTGCCGAATCGAGCATTTGCCGCGCCGCTTGGGCGCCGCTCATCCGAGCCGGGACTTGGGACATGGACGCAAACGTGCTTTTGACCCGCCATTGGGCGAACAGCCCGAGTAACAGCGGGGGGGCGATGAAAAGCAGGTAGATCGGATCAAAAAGGAGCATCGAGGAACCCGTATTGGCTTATTTGAAACGCTGAAAAGCAGTTTTTGACAGGGAAACTGTCTCCGCGGA